>JALYOK010000047.1 GCA_030856925.1 Pseudomonadota bacterium | reverse complement strand
GGCGTTGGCGGCGGATGCCATCAAAGTCGGTATCGCCACCGACCTGACCGGACCGATCAGTTGGGGCGGTATCCCCAACTCGAACGTCGCCAAGATGGTGATCGATGACATCAATGCCGCGGGCGGTCTGATCGGACGTCCGCTGCAGATGGTCCTCGAAGACACGGCCACCAACGAGCAACTCGCGGTCACCAAAGTGCGCAAGCTCGTTACGCAAGACAAGGTCGACGTGGTGTTCGGCGGCATCACCAGCTCCATGCGCAATGCCATCAAAGACACCATCGTCAACCGCGGCAAGACGCTCTATCTCTATCCGCAGTTGTACGAAGGACAGGAGTGCACGCCGTTCCTGTTCTGCACGGGGCCTACGCCGGCGCAGCAGTGTGACACGTTCATCCCTTGGTTGATCAAGAACGGCGGCAAGAAGTTTTATTTGCCGTCGGCGGACTATGTATGGCCACATCTGCTAAACGCCTACGCGCGCAAGGTGATTGAGAAAAACGGCGGTGAAGTCGTCGGCGAAGAGTATTTTCCAGTCGATCACAACGAATACAGCGCTACCGTCAATAAGATCATGTCGAGCGGCGTGAACAACGTATTCAATACGACCATTCCTCCCGGCGTTGCGGTATTTTTCAAGCAACTCTACGAAGCCGGCTTCCAAAAGAAAGGCGGGCGCTTGTCGTGCGTGTTCTATGACGAGAATGCGACCAACATCACCCCCATTCATGAGATCGAAGGTCTCGCCACGTGCCTGGATTATTTCCACGCCGTCGGCGACGCAGGCGGCGCCAAGATTCGCGCGCAGTATGACAAACTGTACGCAGGCGGCAAGACTCAGTTCACGGCCGGCTCAGGCGCCACCGGTATGTGGCGTGCGATCAACCTTTGGGCCGCGGCAGTCAAAGAAGCCAAGAGCGTGAAGCGAGAAGACGTGGCGAAAGCGCTGGACCACGCCAAGTTGGCCGATGGCCCCGGCGGCGGATGCGAAATCGTGCCGGGCAAGCGCCACACCAGGATGAACATGTACATCGCCGTCGCGAAGAACGGCAAGTACGAAGTCGTCGAGAAGAGTAACGGTATGGTCGATCCGCGCGAGTGCTAGCGACCTGCGTGGTGCTCGTTTGCCTATAGTGCCCCCGGCCTTCCTCAACCCGTGAGGAAGGTATGGGGCGAAATGGGCCCCAACTTCAATGGACCAGGCTACTCGTTGGAACTCGATGGCAAACGCATCCTCTAAGTTGCGCCGCACGATCCCGCGGATCGAGATCGTGCTGCTCGTGCTCGCGTTATTGTTGCCTCTGGTTCTCGATGATTTTTGGATTCTGTTCACCACCCGCATTTTCATACTCGGGCTGATTGCGCTGTCTTTCGATCTGGTGTGGGGCTACGCCGGCATCATGAGTTTCGGTCAGGCGCTATTTTTCGGCATGGCTGGCTATAGCACGGCGCTGATTGCCACCAAGCTCGATATTACTTCGGTATTCGTTATTGTTCCGGCAGCCGCGCTAGTGGGGCTTGTCGTGGCTTTCCTGATGGCGCTGCTGGTAATTTTGGGAAAACGCCAGCCGAGTATGGTGTTTGTCGCGCTCGGCACGCTGACAGGCAGCTACGTGGTTGAGCGTTTGGCGCGCGGATGGTCATACGTCGGCGGGCAGAACGGCATTCCCAGTCTGCCGCGCTTGACGGCGAGTAGTTATGAGATCATCGAGGGCCCGGTCTACTACTACATGGCGCTCGGCATTCTTCTTCTTGTTTATGTTCTGCTCAGGCTGCTCACGCGCTCACAGTTCGGCCTAGTGCTCGCCGGGATTAGACAGCAGGAGGACCGCATCAAGTTTTTCGGTTACAGGACGCAGAATTACAAAGGCATCACGTTCTGCATCGCCGGCCTGATCTCAGGTATTGCGGGCGGCTTGTACGGCTTTCACGAGGGCTACATCGGCCCAGGGCAATTGGGCCCTGTGCTGTCCACACAAATCGTGTTGTACACGTTGTTCGGCGGCGCCGGCACCTTGGTTGGCTCGATCATCGGCGTTGGATTGATCGATCTGTTTAGCTTTCACTTATCGCAGATTTGGATTACCGGTTGGCCGATCGTTTTGGGGCTGTTGCTCCTGATCGTGGTCATGTTCAAACCCACAGGGCTGATCGGATTTTTTGTCGGTGATCGGGAGCGTGTAGGTTCGTTCGGCCGTTCCGGCGACGCATCGAAGTCCGACACAAGCGGCAGCAATGAGCCTGCTTGAGTGTCATGGGGTCTCGAAGATTTTTGGCGCCTTAACTGCGCTCGATCAAGCCGACCTCGTCGTTAAGCCAAACGAATTTCACGGTCTCATCGGGCCGAACGGTTCGGGAAAAAGTACGTTGCTGAAATGTATCGCCGGAGCCGAACTGCCGACCAGCGGCAGCGTGGTGTTATCCGGCATGGATATCACCGGCGCCACTCCCACGGAGCGCGCCGAGGCGGGTCTGAGTCTAAAGTTTCAGATTACGGCGATTTTGGCTGAGCTCTCCGTGTACGACAACGTGCTGCTGGCGCTGCAGTCGCAAGATTCTTGGCTGAGTTTGCTGATGTCGCGATCACGCCGCGCTCTACACGAGCGTGTCATGAGCACCCTGCAGCGCTTCAAGCTCGCCGATCGAGCGCACGATATCGCAGGAACCTTGTCTCACGGACAGCAGCAATGGTTGGAAATCGCCATGGCGCTGGCGCGTGAGCCCAAGTTGTTGCTGTTGGACGAGCCCACCGCCGGCATGAGTCCGCAAGAGCGTCGCGCGACCGGAGAATTGTTGGCGCCGATCCGGCAGAGTTGTTCCATGCTCATCGTCGAGCACGATCTGGACTTTATTCGTGATATCTGCGATTCGCTCACCGTGCTAGATGGGGGACAAGTAGTGGCGAGCGGGCGCACACAAGACGTGCAGGAAGATGAACGGGTCAAGAGTGCGTACCTTAGCCATGTCTGAGGCGCTGCTTCAAGCCGAAAGCTTGTGCACCTACTACGGCACGAGCCAGGCGCTGTTCGATGTCTCGGTGACTATCCCGCAGCGTGGCGGGGTGGCGATTCTCGGGCGCAACGGCGCCGGCAAGACGACGTTGCTCAAGAC
>JALYOK010000297.1 GCA_030856925.1 Pseudomonadota bacterium | reverse complement strand
TGTTTATCTACACGGTTCTGAAGCGTTGGTGATATGAATGTAGCGGTGCTGAATCAATTGATGCTGAAGAAACTGCTGACCATCGTGGTGTTGATGGGCGGATTCGGATTGGCGCTGGTGCCGTTCTACAAAAAGATTTGTGAAGTGACCGGCATCAGCCAAACCCGAATCGTGACAACGGCCGAGGCCAAGAATACGCAGGTGGATTTGACGCGAACGGTTACGGTGCAGTTCGACGCGACGATCAATCGGCAAATGCCGTGGCGATTCGCGCCGGAGCAGCGGAGTATCAAATTGCACCCGGGTGAAGTCGCGCAAGTGGTTTACCAGGTGACCAACACGACGGCTAAAACGATGGTGGGTCAGGCGCGGCCAAGTTACGGGCCCGAGATCGCCGGTAAGTATTTCAATAAGCTGGAATGTTTTTGTTTTAACCAGCAAACATTGGCCGCGAATGAGACCCGCCACATGCCGGTAGTGTTTTATGTAGGGCGCGATCTGCCGAAGGATGTCACGACGCTGACTTTGTCATACACGTTTTTCGATATGACCGCTGAAGCGGCGAGCAAAAGCTAAAATGCTCCGGGCATTTAAGGCGGTATTCTGGGGTTTTTTTGGTGTACGCAAGGGGATCGACTACGATCACGATTCCGTTAGCCTGACATCCACCCAGGTAATACTTGCAGGCTTGGTTACCGCGCTGATTGTTATTTTTTCGATTTTATTATTAGTGT
Organism: Pseudomonadota bacterium; assembly: GCA_030856925.1. Taxonomy (GTDB): domain Bacteria; phylum Pseudomonadota; class Gammaproteobacteria; order Burkholderiales; family JALYOK01; genus JALYOK01. The sequence continues at coordinate 1,764 of JALYOK010000297.1, read as the reverse complement.
ATTTTGTGACTCGTTGAGACCGGCCCGTTAGGGCCGCTTATCGGACTATAGGTGAGGGAGAAAAGAGGTGGGTGCACAATCAGTGAGTCATTATTTTATTCCGCAACCGTCTTATTGGCCGATCACCGGCTCGATTGCATTGATGTCGCTGGCCTTCGGTTTCGTGACCTTGTTGCACGGCAGCGCGAATGTTGCATGGTCATTGATCGGACTCGGCTTCGCGATTCTGATTTACATGTTGTTTGGCTGGTTCGGCGCCGTCGCCCGTGAGAGCGAAGCCGGTAACTATAACGATCAAGTCGACCGTTCGTTTCGATGGAGCATGGCCTGGTTCATCTTTTCCGAGGTAATGTTCTTCGGGGCATTTTTCAGCGCGCTGTTTTACGCCCGACAAATCTCGGTTCCCTGGTTGGGTGACATCGATAATAAATTGTTGTGGCCTAACTTCAATCCAAGCTGGCCGACCAACGGACCACTGCCGTTCGAATCCCACGCTATCGAAAAGGTTAATGCCTGGGGCATTCCTGCCCTCAATACCCTGATCCTGCTAAGCTCCGGTTGGACCGTGACCATGGCTCACTGGGCGCTCAAAAAGAATAACCGAGGCGCTCTCAATCTATGGTTGTTCCTGACCGTTGCTTTAGGCGTTTTGTTTTTAGGTCTGCAAGCTTACGAGTATGTCCATGCTTATGCGGAGGGCCTTACGCTTAAGCAAGGCGTTTTTGGCGCAACGTTTTATATGCTCACCGGATTCCACGGCTTCCATGTAACAATCGGGACGATCATGCTGACCGTGATCCTGTTCCGCTGCTTGGCAGGGCACTTTAAGCCTGAACATCATTTTGGATTCGAAGCCGTATCTTGGTACTGGCACTTCGTGGATGTAGTATGGTTATTACTATTCGTGCTAGTGTATTGGCTTTAGAGGCAAGAGGTAGTAGTAGGAGGGGGAGCAGTAGTAGTACCGTCGTAAAACAAAAATCCGGCAGGACAAACACGCCGCGGTAATCGCGGCGTGTTTTTTTAGGAGATGGTTGATTAATGCGGCGCCCGTGTTGGTCGTTGCCCGCCTCGCACCTCGCATACGGCGACCCCCCTTGCGTCCAGCAACCCTAACGAACTTACCGCATAAGTCCCTGTGGGGAAATCAATCCAAAATACGAACCCAGCATGAGTATCAAAAACAGCATGATGGACAGGCCCACCCGCCAGGTCAGGGCACGCACCGCCCGCGTTGACTGACCTTTGTCGCGAATCATGTAATAGAGGGCGCTGAATAAGCTGCCAAGGATAAATACGATGAATACCAGAATGACATATTTCATGCGATTTTCTCCGTCGGATGGTCGAGTCTAAGTCAAGTTTCTGCCCATTGGCAACCCGCCTCATGGAATTCGGGCCCTATGAATTTCGTCCCCGGTTCATCCCGACCCTCGCGACGCTTTGCGTCATGATCATCACCTTTTCCGCCGGTCGCTGGCAGCTCAATCGGGTGGCGGAGAAAGAAGGGTTGCAATCGTTGTTCGAGCAAACCCAGCAGTTACCCGCTGTAAATTTGGCGCAACCGATTGTGGATGCAACTTTATTGCGTTATCGCGTGTTGGTTACCGACGGACAATTTTTGCCCGACAAGCAAATCTACATCGACAACCGCGAGCACGAAGGAAGGGCCGGTTATCACGTCATCGCGCCGCTGGCGATTACCGGCAGCGGCGCTGTCGTACTTGTCAATCGCGGCTGGGTAGAGCGCGGGCGAAACTATCC
>JALYOK010000027.1 GCA_030856925.1 Pseudomonadota bacterium | reverse complement strand
GTCGAACGAGCATGAACGTTTGCCGATCATCGTGTTGACGGCCTTCGGCGAAATCGGCGATGCGGTGCAAGCCATGAAGCAGGGCGCACTCGACTATTTGCGCAAGCCCATCGATCTTGACGAACTGCAGTTGGCGGTCGATCAAGCGCTGCAAAACGTGCGTTTGAAACACCAACTGGATTTTTCCCGCAAGCGCGACAGCCGTGCTCTGGAAGGCGCGCAGATGCTGGGTGACAGCGATGCCATCGCCAAGGTTCGCACCCAGATTGAACGTCTGGCACGGCTCTCGGAAAATGCTTCGGGTCCGCCGCCGACGATCCTTATTCTCGGTGAAACCGGCGCCGGCAAAGACGTCGCCGCGCGGTTGCTGCACGCATCGGGCAAACTGCGAAACCGACCGTTCGTGCAGATCGATTGCGCATCGCTGCCAAAGGATTTGATCGAGGCCGAACTGTTCGGCCACGAAAAGGGGGCCTACACCGGCGCCGGCATCGCTCGCACCGGATTGATCGAAGCGGCCGAGGATGGCACGTTGTTCCTGGACGAAATCGGCGAACTGCATCTGGAGCTGCAAGCAAAGTTGCTGAACGTCATCGAGCGGCGTAAAACACGGCGATTAGGCGCGACTCGGGAATCCCATGTCGCGGCGCACTTCGTCGCCGGAACCAATCGCAATTTGCCGGAGATGATCGCAGCCGGCCGATTTCGCAGCGATTTGTACTACCGGCTCAATGTGGTGACCTTGACGCTGCCGCCGCTGCGCGCGCGCAGCGGACACGGTGTTGTTGGCACGTCATTTTTCCGACCAGACCTGCCGGCGTTATGGCTTGCCGGCGGCAGTATTCACTACCGATGCGCTCGAGGCATTACAACGTTACCACTGGCCCGGCAACGTGCGCGAACTCAAACATCAGGTGGAGCGGGCATTGCTGTTGAACCACGGCAACGAAATCAGCGAGTCGGATTTGGGCCTGCAGGCTTCGGTTAGCACATTGTCTGCTGAAATCGCGCCGGCCTTTGAGGCGCTAACCCTCGAGGAGGCGGAAAAAATGTTAATCGTGGCGGCATTGCGCGGAACCCAAAACAACGTGTCGGAGTCCGCCCGGCGTTTGGGTGTAAGCCGCATGACGTTGCGCTATCGCATGGAGAAGCATGGCTTGGAAAGTAATTTGGGTGACTAGCGTTTACGGTATGTCTTTTGCCTATGTTTCAACGTCGCTCGATGCGGCTTTGAGCAAATAGTGACGCCTCCTATATGAGCCGGGCTAATAACCCGGCTTCTTTTTGTAGTGAGGTCAAGGAGATATCGAGCATACTTCGCGTCCGGTTTCAACGGCAGTTACCAACGCGGTGAATTCGGCGAAAGTCGATGGTGGCTGCAGAGAGCCAGGATGGCTGTAATGAACCATTTTTAGCGGCGCATGGCGCCTTTACAGTTCCAGCAAATAACCACAAATCCAGGAGGGTTAGCAATGTATCACTTGTTCGGCCGGCCACGTCTACGCCCGCTTTCATACGCAATCGCAGCATTGTTTACCGGCGCTATTCCAATGGCCGCTTCCGGCGCGCCTGACAATCCGGCTGAAGTGCTTGAATTGCCGACCGTCGAAGTGATCGGCACCACACCGCTACCGGGCATCGGCACACCTATTAAAGATGTTCCCGCCAACGTTCAAATCTTCACCAGTAAAGACTTCGCCAAACAAAAACATACCGATGTATCGGAATACTTGGAGCAGAACCCAACCAGCGTCACTGTCAATGCGGCTCAGGGGAACCCGTTCCAGGTCGATGTCAATTTCCGCGGCTTTACCGCCTCACCGCTGCTCGGCACCCCGCAAGGATTGTCGGTGTTTCAGGATGGCGTGCGGATCAACGAGCCGTTCGGCGACGCGGTGAACTGGGATTTGATTCCGCAATCGGCCATTTCCAGCATCCAAGTGATTCCCGGCTCGAATCCGGTGTTCGGTTTAAATACGCTCGGTGGCGCGCTTTCGGTCTATACCAAGAGCGGATTCCAATATCCCGGTGCGGCGATCGAAGCATTGTTCGGATCGTTCCGCCGCAAGCAAGCCCAGTTCGAACTCGGCGGCAACAACGGCAAGAATTTGGATTACTTCTTGACCGGCAATTTTTTCGACGAGAAAGGTTGGGGGGATCACAACCCGAGCCGGGTCAAGCAATTTTTTGCCAAAGTAGGTTGGCAAGACGACAAGAGCGATTTCGACGTCAGTCTTACGGCCGCCGACAACCGGTTGGAAGGCATGCAGTCTCTGCCGAAATCGTATATCGAAGAGAACTATAAGCAGGCCTATACTTTTCCGGACACCAATGAAAACAAACTAACCTTCCTTAACGTCAAAGGCAGCCATTTCTTCACCGATGAACTGTTGCTGGGCGGCAACGTTTATTTTCGCAAGTTTGAAAACACCAATACCAGCAGCAACCAGGCGGATGAATTCGATATTTCTTTGCCCGTCGACGATACCAATTTCCCCGCGCTGAACGACCGCTCTGTCATCGATCAAGATAGCTATGGCGGCAGCGTTCAACTTACTGTGGATGGCAAGCTGGGCGCGCGCAAAAATCAACTCACCGTGGGCGCCAGCGCCGATCTGGGCAAGGCGAACTTCCAGCAATCGGAGCAGGCCGCCGATTGGACGGCCGATCGCAGCATTACGCCGTTTCCCGGCGCCGAGTTCGAACCGGAAACCAATGCCGACACCGAGAACGCTTATTACGGATTGTTTTTCACCGACTCGTTGCAGTTGTCCGAGCAATGGGGGATGACCTTATCCGGCCGTTACAATCGTGCTCGGGTCAAGATCACCAATCGCGGCGATCCTAGCGACGATAGGCTTAACGGCAACCACATGTTTTCGCGCTTCAACCCCGCCATCGGCGTGAATTTTAATCCGACGCCCACGTTCACGGCCTATGCCACCTACAACGAAGGCATGCGCGCGCCGTCGCCGATGGAATTGACCTGCGCCGATCCCGAAGCCCCGTGCAAATTGCCGAATAGTTTTCTGGCCGATCCGCCGCTGGAAAAAGTCGTGGCGAAAACCGTCGAACTCGGCGCCCGCGGAAAAATCGGCGCGGGTTCCAGTTGGAATGCGGCGATCTATCGCTCGGATTTGAAGGACGATATTCAGTTCATCAGTTCCAATCTCGCCACTGCAACCAACCTGGGATATTTCCAAAACGTCGGCGACACGCGCCGCGAAGGCCTGGAACTGGGCGGCACGACCAAATTCTCCAGCTTCACCCTCAGCGCGCGTTACGCCTACTTGAAAGCAACCTATCAATCGTCGTTCATCGTCTTTAGCCCGTTCAATTCCTCGGCCGACGCCTCGGGCAACATCCAAGTCTCGCCGGGCGATCGCATCCCCGGCATTCCGGAGCATAACGTCAAACTGCGGGTGGACTACGATTGGAACGAGACGTTTTCCATCGGCGTGAATGTGCTCTATTCCGCCGGCGTTTTCGCGCGCGGCGATGAGAACAATCAGGACGAGAACGGCAAAGTCCCGAGC
>JALYOK010000019.1 GCA_030856925.1 Pseudomonadota bacterium | reverse complement strand
GGCGGCCCTGAAGCGCAGCTCTTCAGCCGAGGCATTGCCAGCAAGAAACGGAATTTCGGGACGCTCGAAGTCGCGCCACGATTCGTTGCTCATGCGTTGCACCTGCATATCGAGTTGTTCGGCGATGCGCTCACCGCTGTCGTCTTCGCCGGTTTGCGAACGATCGAAGCACAGCGCAGTCTCACAGCCTTCTTGTCGCGCCAAGGCCGCCCGCCGCTGCCGAACACGAGGTCGGTTTGGTCGAACGCCGCCACAGTGTAGGCGCCCGCCCAGACCGCTTCACAAAAGAAGTCCTCGGCCACTTCCACGCGCCCGCCATGGTTCAAGATCACGACCTCGGCGTTGCATTCGGCAAGCCACGCCAGAGGCGGCCAGTGTGGGACGGGGTGATACTCAAATCTCACTTGTTTTCTTCGACCAAGTAAGCCCAAAGCACGTTAGTTAGCCTCGCGCAGCGTCACATCGAGCATAGACAGGGCCTCGTCGAACACGCTGTCTGAAAATCGTAAGCGGGAACAGAAATCGAATGAAGTCATCGTATACGTAGCCGCTGGGTAGGATGAGTCCGCGACGCAGCGCCTACGACTGCACGCGCTTGGCGAAAATGGCATCTTGCTCCCGCGTCTCTTTTTGGTACGGTCACGAACCGTGCCCCGCTTGGCTGCTAGACAAGCAAGGCCTGAGAGCCGTATGGGTATTGGCTCTCAGCTCCTACCCGTTAAGTTCGGCAAAACTCTAGTTTCAGGAGACGGTTTTCGCGTCTTTCGCCTTGATGACCACCCAAACAGGCCCTTGGCTTGGCGACGATTTTGTCGCTTCGACCACCCACACCGGTCCTTCGGTCTTGCCTTGTTCCACGTTTGCCGCCGATTCGACGACGCCCTTATCGACGGATTCCACCGCCGCGAAGCTGCTTAACGGCATCGCCGCCAGGGCCCCGATCAATATAAGATATCGCAACATGATCGTCTCCTAGGCTGCGACTGCCGATTGGAATTGCTGCGAGAGACCGAGTTGCTCGATGGCAAAAGCTAGATCGGGATCGTCTACCCAGTGCTTGTAACTGTCACCGGGTACGCGCGAATCGGTTTGTCTGAGACCGGGCATCAACTCCGACACAAGTGGCCACAACCGCTTTACCGCATCGGATTGTTTCAAGGTTGACGCGTAGTTGAAACAGTTCCATGCCACTTCCCAGTTATACGGTTCGAATTCTAGTAACGCCTCGCCCGCCTCGAGTATCGCCTGCAGGTTGGGCCGTGCTTTTCCGGCGCGATAATTCAACACGTCTCGGTTAACCAGAATCTTCCAAAGCAAACGCAATGCCGCCGGCTTAGGATTTGCGGCGCCGTTGAGATGACCGCGGGCGCATTGTTCCGCTTGCGCCAAATAGGCCATAGCGTCGCCGTGATAGCTTTCCTGATGGGGCCGGAATTTTGCGAATTCTCGCTCGTCTTCGATACAGTCAAAATCTTTCGATGCGCTCAAAGTGGCAAGCGCGAATGCCGCCGCCGCGGCCTCGAACGAATGGCCGGATTTCATCAGCAGCGCCAGCTCATATTTGAGGGCTGGGTCGATGGCGGCGATGAAGGTAGCGAGGTCGTACTTCTCTTCGCCGAAATAGCGCAATCCCCGCCACTTTTGCAGCCAGGCGTGAATATGCTCCGGATAACCTGATGGATAGTGCTTGTCGTAGGCTTCCGCCAAGGCTTCCCAGAGCTTGCGATTAGGACTGTGGCTGCCGCTGCGCAATCGCGTGATGGTCTTGCGGTCCACCTGCAAGGCGATGGCGGTGTCCTTCACGGAGCGATGGCGGCGCGCCGCCTCGTAGGCCAGCAGCAGTTTCTGCGCCTCGGCGGCGCGGGCACGGTTAGCAAGCTCTCTGTTCAACATCGCGTTCTCCTTGTTGCTTTCAATTCAGTTAAGGCAAGGTTAAATGTCGCAGGTCGTTGGCTGGGGACAACTGCTACCGAGAATGTCCCGCGAGAAAGTCGCGGAGCTATGCCTTCCCGGCGGCGAGAATGAGGCCCACTCTACACCCCATGGCGAGCACAATGCAACGCAGGTATGCCCAGTGAACGTATAGACGAAGGGGTAAAAGATGATACGGATTAGATTGTTACTTTCGGGCCTTCTGGTCCTGGCCGCTACCACCCTAGCGGAATCCGCCGTGGCCGGGAATGAATCGGAACCCGTCGGCGCGAAAATACTGTGGCCTTGCGGCGCGACATTGTTGCCCTGCCGTTTGCCCCGCCAGGCCACGCTGCCATCGTTACCCTACTGGCGCGGCCACCTGGCGGATCGACCCATTCGGGCGTCCTACAGGCCCGTGTTTCCCAACCGCAAAACCCGTTAGTTCGGGAAGCTCTAAATCAGTTCGAGTTCTAAGTGAGACAAGGCGCGAGTAAAAAATATCGACGCCGCATATGAATGATATGTAAGGAGATATTTTTTTGAGCAACGCAGCATCACGACGAAATCGGACTTATTTAGAGCTTCCCTAGGAGATGTTATGCGAAACTTCACTCACTACATCGTTACGAATCACGCCGATACCGGCCTCGATTATGTGCTGCCGTTCTCCGGCAACCGCGACCTGCAACCCCGTCTCCAACGCATGGTGCAGTGGGGCTGCGCGGGACCTTGCTTAATTGCCTGGGGCCGCAACATCGTGCCGCATGCACCGCTTGCCGATGACATGTTCTTGCCTCCCGAGCAAATGCGAAACGGACATAGCCCTATCGGTAAGTGGTTCAAAAAACGCCGTTGACTAAATCTCTAGCAACTCCTTCCGTTTGGGCTTACCTCCAGGCCCAAATGGCCCTCGACACGCGGGTCAGGTGCAGTGCGATGCACTACACTACGGCCCGCGTCTTTTTTACTTCTCCATCACACAGTCGACTTTGCGGGCCTTGCCCAGCAAATCTTTAGGGAAAGTCGCGACTACTGCCGCCCGCTTCGGGATAGGGCTTGGAAAGCTCTTGAAGTCCTCGACCACGTCCTTCAAGCCTTGTTTAGCTTCGGATCCGACCTCGGTGACCGATTCCTTCACCTTATCGACGATCTTCTTGTCGTCCGCAGCCCGACCCGACGCGGGCGTCTCGGCTTTCGCTTTCTCGCGTGCAGCCGCCGCCGATTGGGGGTTATGCTGTTGCCAGGCCCAGCGCAACGTGCCGCGTTTCTTCTCGGCGTCGGCGAATAAGCCGACGCAAACAGCCACAGCATTTCCGTAGGGATTGTTGGCGCTGTCCACCACCGCCACGTCCCGCCTCCAATTCACCTTGGGCGTTTGTTTCGGATCCCAGCCCCAGGCATCGAGGGTTGCCTTGAATTTTGTTGCGTTGATGAACACCATGCAGCGCGGCACCGGCTTCCAGGACAGTTTCACTGCGCCAACGATGCATTTAGTCGCCATGTTCGCGGATTCTTGCGCCGACGCGACCGCTGCTGCTCCGAGCAAAATCGCAAACAATATAGAAGGTAGTTTCAAATCGATCTCCTTTGGTCATAAAAACTAAGGAACCTCTGATTAACTCCAGCGCGACAGCGAGGGACCTAATCAGAGGTTCCCTAAGGGTTGGCCCACACCCGGGTTACTGTCGGTCTGCCCCATGATGCTGCGAATCTCGACAAGACACCGATTAAAATCTCGCAGCGAAATGCGGATACACCGCCGCGAGTTCGCGGCGAATATGCGTTCGTATCAAGTCGAGTTGGCTTGCGTCGGGCGCTGCAGTCAATGGACAATGCGGCGGCAGATCGAAATCGAAACCGGTGTTGTCCCGAATTGCTTCCACGCTATGTCCGGGATGCACACTGGCTAGGCGAAATCGGCGACGCTCACGATCGAATCCGAACACACCTAAACTCGTGACCATCGCGTAAGGCCCGCCGGGACGATACAATCCCGCATCGCTGCCGCCCGGCGCGCTGATGAAATCCACCTTAGGCACCATCACCCGCCGCGTATGTTCGTCACGAAATAGAATCACGCGCGCGATCAAATAATAGACATACGCGGAGCCGAACGAACCGGGCCAGCGAACATCGACGTTGGGATAAGTTCCGGTTCCGACCAGATTGATGTTTGCCTGACCATCGATCTGGCCGCCGCCGAGAAAGAACGCGTCGATGCGGCCTTGCGCCGCGAGATCGAATAGCTCAACGCCACCGTCGGTGAACGTGTTGTAGCGCTGTGAGCCCAGTATGCTGACGCGGGTTGCGCCCTTCGACTGGACGCGGGCCAGGAGCGCCGCGGAGCCGGGGATCGGCGAGGCGGCGCCGACCGCGACATGGCGGCTGCCGCGCAACAATCCGGCGATGACCGAGATCAATAGTTCCGTCGCGCTGAACGTGTGGTCGAGCGCCGGATTGCTCATACGATTGTGGAAATTGGCGTGGCCTCAGCGCCAGGCCACTCGGCAATGAACTGAAGAAATCCATCGTGGCTTTGCGCCAATGCGGCGTAGCGGCCGAGCACTGCTTCGTCGTCGTTGTATTGATCGTGAAACTGAAGCGGCGCCGCGCCCCTGACGGCGTGCGCGAGCGCCGTGATGTACAACGCCGGAATCGTCGCGCCGGATCTGGCGTCGTCGTCGAGCAGATCGTCGTCGCTGATTTCCTCTACGGTGACCAACGTTGCTCGAGCCGCGTGGGCCAAGGTCATCAACTCGCGGTCGCGGCCGATAAAGACGTTGCCGAAACGATCGGCTAAAGCCGCATGGAACAACGCCACGTCGGGCCGAATCGCCGCCAGCGCCACGATCTTGTCGCCGGGCTGAAACGGGTTGTCGATCACGCGCCAGTCGTCGCGCTGCGCCAAGATATCGCTGCCGATGATTCCGCGCAGCGGCATAAACGGCAGCCCTTTCTCGGCCGCTTGCAGCCCGGCGTAAATCGCCGGACACGTGGCATCGAGAATCTTGATCGTTCCCCGGCGCACGGCATCGCTAAAGCGCGGCGCCGGTCCGAACTCGCCGAGCGATACGGCTGAGGTTTCAACGGTCGCGACACACCCCGCGCCGATCAGAATATCCGCCTGCAAACCGCCGACGGGGACACACACCAGATGCAAATCGCGCACGCCGCGGCGCACCAGCAGGCGCGTAGCCGCCATCGCCGCGCCGCTGGTATCCTTGGGAACGGCGAGCTTGGCGCCGTTCGGAATACGGCTTACCAGGTCGTTCAAATCGGTTTCGACGGCAGCGTTCATAATGCTTTCGCCGAAGTATGTTCTTTGACTGTAATGCGATGCAGCGTCCGCGGAAACTTCGGATCGGTCAGGGTTGCCGCATGTAGCAACGACGGGTTATCCCACAACACCACGTCGCCGAAGCCGTATTTCAAACGCAGTTGATACTTCAGTTGGGTCGCGTGTGCTTTCAACTCGTCGAGCAAATTAATCGCCTCGTCTTGCGGCATGCCGACAATACCAATCGATGTGCCGGACACCGCGTACAGCGCCTTCTGCCCTGTCGCGGGATGGGGCCGCACCAGCGGATGTTGAACAACAGCCATCTTCGCCCACTGGTCTTTGTTCAACGCCGAGGCGGCGGTGCGTGATTCATCGTCGAGGTCATCGCGATTACCATAGATATTCAAGGTGATCATGCCATCGATGCGACGTTTCATTGCGTCGGGCAGATCATCGTAAGCAGCACGCATGTTGGCGAACAGCGTGTCGCCGCCGACTTCCGGCACTTCAATCGAGTACAACATCGTCGCCTTCGCCGGCGCCGCCAAATACGAATAATCGGTGTGCCAATAAGTGCCGGCATCGGCAAGCCCGGTCGGTTGGCCGTCTTTTTTGACATTGGAAAGGATCAGAATTTCCGCATGCTCGGGATGGTGAAATTGATCGATCACGTGGGGGTCGGGGCAGCCAATGCGCCGCGCGAAATCGAGAAACTGTTTCGGCAGCAACCGTTGTCCGCGCAGCACCAGCACCTGGCCACAATAGAACGCCTGCTCGATTTCGGCAAACAGCGCCGGATCGATCGGTTGCGATAAATCGACGTCGTTTGTCTCTAAGCCAAACCGCCGGGCAAGTTGTTTGAATGTCAGCATCGTGAAGTTCTCAGATGATTACACATAAGCGTAACGCGCTCCGACGTCACGAGCAAGTAATGGGGCATGGCCTGAAAGGCAATGGCCCGAGGCCACCCAGTACCAATGGGGCTCTCCGGCCAGGCATCGCCTCAGGCCAGTCTCTATGCGGCTCCCAACCGTTAGTCATTGCGACGGCTCATTTTCCTGCGCCTGCCGAACGGGCCCAAAGTCTCCTGTTCCGAAAGTTCGTTGCGGAAGTAAGTCGGATTTGTATTGGTGCTCACAATTTCCTGGACAAATACAGCTAATTGACATCAGGTGCTTTGCGCCTTAACATCACGCATCATGCGCACCACCATCGATATTGACGATCCCATTCTGAAAGAGATCAAACGGCTACAACGGCGCGAGGGCAAGTCGCTTGGCCGGCTCGTGTCGGATCTGTTGGCGCAGTCGCTTGCCGATTCGCGCAGGGCGCCAAAGAGCGCGCCTCAGTTCCGCTGGATCGCCAAGCCCATGGGCGCGCGCGTGGACCTGGGCGACAAGGACGCGCTGCTCGATGCGATGGACGATGTGCCCCGATGAGCTTCGGCATCGATGTCAACATCTTGCTCTACGCATCGGATGAAAGCAGCCCGCTGCACGACAAGGCGGCTGAGTTTCTGCACCAATGCGCAGGCGGCCGCGAGGTCTTTTGCCTGGCTTGGTTGACCTTGATGAGCTATGTGCGGATGGCCACCCATCCGGCGATCTTCGATCGACCGCTGGCCCATCGAGACGCAGCGCGCAATGTGAAGGCACTGTTGGCGATCCCATCATGCCGCGTGATCGCAGAGGAAGAGGGCTTCTGGGAGGTCTACGGCGAGGTGACGAAAGACGTACCCACAAAAGGCAACTTAGTGCCGGACGCTCATTTGGCTGCGCTATTGAGCCAGCATGGCGTAGTGAAGCTCTACACGCACGACAGAGATTTCAAAAAGTTCTCATTTCTGGATGTGCATGATCCGCTGATTTGAGGAGAACGTGAAAGGGGCAATGAGACAGGCTCGATTTGTGTTGTTGCCACTGAACTTACTACGCTGGCAGAGATCTATTGAACAAAATCCGGCGACAACCATCGCGGCAGCGCGAGAAAAATATCCGGCGCGACGATAATCACAATCAACACCGCCAGCATCGGCATCAGCATGATCATGACGTCTTTGATGACGTCGACCATCCGTACCTTTGCGATCGCGCAGGAGATCAGTAAACACAAACCATAGGGCGGGGTGACCAGGCCGAACGCCAACGACACGATGCCGATCAGCGCGAAATGGATCGGATGCATGTTAACC
>JALYOK010000016.1 GCA_030856925.1 Pseudomonadota bacterium | reverse complement strand
CGGCAGGGATTCGGCGCCGCGGCAAGGTGTTCGAGGCGGTCGAAAAATTCTCCGTCATCAAGACCTTGCACGCGGTCGCCGATGCCAACGTTGTGATTCTGGTGCTTGACGCTCAGCAGGAAATAGGCGACCAGGACGCTCACATCGCCGGCTTTATTTTGGAAGAAGGGCGGGCGCTGGTGGTCGCCATCAACAAATGGGACGATTTAGACGACTATCGCCGTGAGCGCATCAAACAAGAGCTCAAGCGAAAGCTGAATTTCCTCGGCTTTGCCCGCCAACTCTACGTTTCCGCGCTGCAGGGTGCGGGCATGGCGCAGATCATGAAGGCGGTCGACGAAGCCTATGCTGCCGCGACGGCGAGCTTACCGACGCCAAAATTGACAAAGATTTTGGCGGTGGCGACCCAACAGCATCAGCCGCCGCAACACGGGCCGTTTCGCCCCCGCCTAAAATACGCGCACCAGGGCGGCTCCAACCCGCCCCTCATCGTCGTTCACGGCACCGCGGTGGATAAGATTGCCGATAGTTACAAACGCTATTTAGAGAACCGTTTCCGCGAGGCGTTCGAGTTGAGCGGCACACCGCTGCGAGTAGAATTTCGGCAAGGCGCCAATCCGTTCGACCGAAACCGTAGGCGGTGACCCCTAAAACATAACTGAAATATTGCATGGAAAATCAGTGCATTTTGGTTTACAGTAACGCTTCCTTACAAAAAACTAGCCTTGGAGAATAACATGAGTGGAAAAGGGCAACTACTACAAGACCCCTTTCTTAACATCCTTCGCAAAGAACATGTTCCCGTATCCATTTATCTGGTTAACGGCATCAAGTTGCAGGGACAGGTTGAATCATTCGATCAGTACGTTGTGCTGCTAAAAAACACTGTCACCCAGATGGTGTATAAACATGCGATCTCGACGGTCGTGCCCGCACGTCCCGTTTCCATTCCCTTTGAGCACACCCCCGAATCTTGAGGCACTTTGATCGGGTCCGGTGCGACGGTAAGGGTCTTAACCAGAGGGGCCTTTACGGAATTGCATGACCGCTCACGCTAAGAACGGCATGAACGCCGTTCTGGTGGGCCTCGATATGGGGGTATCCGCCCGCTATGCGGACGTGGATGAGCTACGCGAACTGGCTGCAAGCGCCGGCCTGAATCCGGTCGGCCAAATTAGCGGAAAACGCCTAAAGCCCGATGCGGCAACCTTTGCCGGTTCCGGCAAGGTGCAGGAAATCGCTACGGCGGTGGAAGCCAATAACGCTCGTTTCGTACTCTTCAATCACGATATCAGCGCTGCGCAAGAACGCAACTTGGAGCGTGCGCTAGGCGTAAGAGGCATCGACCGCACCGCATTGATCCTGGAGATCTTCGCCCAGCGCGCCAAGAGTTTTGAAGGCAAGATGCAAGTGGAGCTTGCACAACTCGAACGGCAGTCGACGCGCTTGATACGCGGCTGGACCCACTTGGAACGGCAGCGCGGCGGTATCGGGGTGCGCGGCGGCCCCGGTGAAACCCAATTGGAGATCGACCGCCGTCTGCTCAGCGATCGCATCAAGAAGCTCAAAGACAAACTGAAACGCCTCAAGGGCCAGCGCGGGCTTCAGCGCGGCGCCCGGCAGCGCAATCGGGTGTTCAATATTTCCATTGTCGGCTACACCAACGCCGGCAAATCGACTTTGTTTAACCGCCTGGTGCGGGGCAACAGTTATGTTGCCGATCAGCTTTTCGCGACCTTGGATACCACCACACGCAAGATTTATCTAGGCGGCGATCAACACGCCGTCGTTTCCGATACGGTGGGATTTATCCGCGATCTGCCCCACACCCTGGTCGCGGCGTTTCGGGCGACCTTGGAGGAAACTGTGCACGCGGACCTATTGCTGCATGTTGTCGATGCGGCGAATCCGCGCCGCGACGAACAGATTGACGACGTCAACGCCGTGTTGTCGGAAATAGGCGCGCATGAGATTCCGCAGCTTTTCGTATGGAATAAGATCGATTTGGCGCTCCCCTTGGAGGCTGGCCTTACGCGCGATGAATATGGTAATATCCGCACTGTAAGAATAAGCGCCTTAACCGGTTACGGCTTGGAAACATTGCGATCGGCTGTGCTGGAAATTGCCCTGCATGGGCAGGCTGATTTCGTCGGCTCGGCAGACTCGGTGAGAGCCGATGCTGCGCCGATCGGTCAAGCCTAACAGGCCCTTGAACTAACCCTTCAGTATCCCATCTCACTAAAGCTATGGCCTTAAACGATCCCCAGTGGGGAAAGCGAAACAACGAGGGTCCGCCCGATCTGGATGAGTTGTTTCGCCGATTCAACAAGAAACTTTCCGAATTATTAGGCCGTGGTTCGAGTAACAATGGCGGCGGCGGAGGCGGCGTGCCGACTCGCAAATTACCCGGCGGCGGGTGGTTGATCGTCGGAATAGTTTTAGCGATTTGGTTGGCTAGCGGGTTTTATATCGTCGATGCCAGCAGCAAAGGCATCGTGCTGAGATTCGGCAAATATCATGAGACGACCGACCCCGGGCCGCGTTGGCATTTGCCGTGGCCCATCGAAAGCAAAGAAGTCGTCAATGTTTCGGCGCTGCATACGGCGGAGATCGGATTTCGCGGCAACGCGAAATCGTCCAAGGTGATCGAAGAATCGCTAATGCTGACTGACGACTTGAACATTATTGACGTTCAATTCGCAGTGCAATATTTGCTGGTCGATCCCAAGCTATTTTTGTTCGAGAATCGCTTCTACGAACCGAATGCCGAAGACTTGGTTCGGCAGGCCGCCGAGACCGCTACCCGCCAAGTTGTCGGCAAACACAAAATGGATTACGTGCTCAATGAGGGCCGAACTGAAATAGCCGAGCAATCAGCGGTGTTGATGCAAACGATCTTGGATCGCTATAAATCCGGTATCAAGATCAGCCGCGTCAATATGCAGAACGCCCAGCCGCCGGAGCAGGTGCAACAAGCCTTCGATGACGCTAACAAGGCCAACCAGGATAAGGAACGCCAGATTAATGAAGGTCAGGCGTATGCCAACGACATCTTGCCCAAGGCGGAAGGCACCGCTGCACGGTTGAGGGCCGAGGCGAACGGTTATCAGCAGCGAGTCATCGCCGCCGCAGAAGGAGATGCCAGCCGTTTCAAGCAAATTCTCTTCGAGTATCAAAAGGCCCCAGCCGTAACGCGTGAACGACTTTACCTGGACATGATGCAACAGGTATTGGCTAACACCAGTAAGGTCCTGGTCGATCAAAAAGGCAGCGGCAATTTGCTGTACCTGCCGTTGGATAAACTGATACAGCCGGGCGATGCTGGCGGTGTTGCCGAGTCTGTCCCGAGACCGGCGGTGACCGACGCCGCTCCGTTGCCCGACCAAACCCAGCGCTCGCGAGACCTGTTCCGTTCGCGCGAACGGGATGGCCGCTAGGCCTTACATAAACATCACGATAGTGCGCTATGAATAATGTTCGAACCGTCATCGCTGGTCTGATCGTCCTGTTGGTTATCGGGAGCCTGTGTTTTTACACCGTGGATCAGCGCCAATATGTGATCGTATTCCAACTCGGTGAAATCGTCCGGGTGATCAAGGAACCCGGTTGGTATTTAAAATTACCTTCACCGATTCAAAATGTCCGTTATTTCGACGGCCGGCTGCAAACCCTCGACGCGAAAGAGCCCGAGCGGTTTATTACCATCGAAAAGATCAATGTGCTGGTCGATCTGTTTGTTAAATGGCGCATTGCCGACGTCAAGCAGTACTACATCAGCGTTGGCGGCGACGAGCGTCGGGCCCAAATTCGCCTTGCCCAAACAATCAATAATGACATGCGCGCTGAGTTCGGTAACCGCACCGTCCACCAGATAGTATCCGGCGAGCGCGATCGGATTATGGAGACGATGCGGTCTCGGGCCGACAGGGATGCCCGGAACATCGGCGTTCAGGTACTGGACGTGCGCGTCAAACGTGTTGATTACCAGCCGGAAGTGAGCGAATCGGTGTACCGCCGGATGGAAGCCGAGCGCAAAAGAGTGGCGAACGAACGCCGGTCCGAAGGTTTTGCCGAATCCGAGAAACTTCGCGCCGATGCGGAACGTAAGCGCGAGGTCACCATCGCCGGCGCCTATCGCGACGCGCAGAAAGCCAAAGGCGAGGGCGATGCCAAAGCGGCATCGATTTATGCGGAAGCGTTTAACCAAGATGCGAACTTTTACGGTTTTTACCGCAGCCTCGATGTGTATCGAAGCGGGTTCAAAAATAAGAACGACTTGATGTTGTTGGATCCCAATTCGGAGTTCTTCAAGTACCTGAAGAGTCCTAGCCAACAAAAATAGGTTAGGGATGTCAGATTCTTGGTTTACGGCCTTCGCGCTAATGTTGGTGATCGAGGGCCTACTGCCTTTTGCCGTACCCAGTGTATGGCGCGACACATTCAAAAAATTGACCGATATGAACGATGGTCAAATTCGTTTTATCGGTCTCATCTCTATTCTTTCCGGATTGGCATGCCTGCTGCTGTTTCGGTCATCGGGGCGCTGATTGCGTGAAACATAACTGGTTGCTGCCGGAATATATCGAAGATGTTCTGCCGCCTTTGTCGTGGCGGCTGGAAAGCGTTCGGCGCGCCATTCTGGATCTGTTTTGGCGCCATGGCTACGAATTGGTGCAGCCGCCACTGCTCGAGTATTTGGAATCGCTGCTCACCGGAACCGGACACGATCTGGATCTGAAGACCTTCAAACTGGTCGATCAACTTAGCGGCCGTCACATGGGGCTACGGGCGGACATCACGCCGCAAGCGGCGCGCATCGACGCCCATTTAATGAACAATCAGGGGGTCAATCGGCTTTGCTATTCCGGCAGCGTATTGCAAACTCGGCCCGATAGCATGCTGGGAACCCGCGAACCACTGCAAATCGGCGCGGAGTTATTCGGTCACGCGGGACTCGAAAGCGATTTCGAGATTCAGACTTTGATGGTGAACGCGCTGGCGCTGGCGGGCGCCGGAAATGTTTTCATCGATCTGGGACACGTCGCGATTTTTCGTGCCTTGGTTTCTCAAACGGCGCAGTCGTCGGCCAGGGAAATGGACTTATTTCAAGCGTTGCAGAGCAAGGACACTCGCTTGTTGGCGGAATTGACCTCCGACCTTGAGCCGGCATTAGCGAAAGCGCTGTGTGCACTGCCCGAACTGAACGGCGGGCCAGCGGTGCTTGATCACGCCACGTCGCGCTTGCCCGCCGGCGTCGAAATCGCGAACGCTTTGAACGACTTGAAGCGCTTGGGTAAAATGCTTAACCAGCGAGGTATTCGGGTCTCCTACGATCTCGCCGAGCTGCGCGGCTATAGCTACCACAGCGGCATTGTCTTCGCCGCCTACGCGGAGGGCTATCGCGACGCCGTGGCCAAGGGCGGACGTTACGACGAGGTTGGAAAGGCGTTTGGACGCGCGCGATCCGCGACGGGTTTCAGCATCGACCTCAGGGAAGTATTAAGCACCGGGGAGGTCCCGGGGCGGGTCGGGATTTTGGCGCCGTACCGAGCGGACGACGCCATACTGGCGGAAAGAGTCGCTGCGTTACGCAACGCGGGCGAGCGTGTCGTAGTTGAGCTGCCGGGCAGCGTGTCCGATGCCGCCGAACTTGGTGTGGACCGGCGCCTTGTTTTCGAAGCGGGCGCCTGGCATGTTAAACCGTTCTTGCTTATATAACCCATGGCAAAAAATGTAGTAGTGATCGGCACCCAGTGGGGTGATGAAGGTAAAGGCAAGCTAGTCGATTGGCTGACCGACCACGCCCGCGGCGTGGTGCGGTTTCAGGGCGGCCATAACGCCGGTCATACTCTGGTGATCGGCGGTAGAAAAACGGTATTGCATCTCATTCCCTCAGGTATTCTGCGCCAGGAAGTGGACTGTTTCATCGGCAACGGCGTCGTGGTTTCCCCTAAGGCCTTGCTGGAAGAAATCGATATGTTGAAGGCAAGCGGTGTGGATGTCATCGGCCGCTTGAAGATTTCGGAAGCATGTCCGGCGATTCTCTCCTATCACAGCGCTCTGGATGTGGCGCGGGAAGCAGCGAAAGGCGAGGCCAAGATCGGCACCACCGGACGCGGCATCGGGCCTGCGTATGAAGACAAAGTTGCGCGCCGCGGCATCCGCTTGCAGGATCTTTTCTACCGCGAACGTTTCGCCGCCAAGCTGGGCGAAGTATTGGATTATCATAATTTCGTTCTGAAGAATTATTTTAAAGCCAGCAGCGTCGATTTTCAGCAAACGCTGGATGAAACATTAGCGCTGGCGGAGCGCATTAAGCCCTTGATCGCGGACGTGCCGCGCTTGCTGTACGAAGCGAACAAAGCCGACAAGAATTTGTTGTTCGAAGGCGCGCAAGGCTCGTTGCTGGACATCGATCACGGTACTTATCCGTTCGTGACATCGAGCAACTGTGTCGCCGGCGCGGCGGCGGCAGGCAGCGGAGTCGGGCCGAACATGTTGCACTACGTGTTGGGCATCACCAAGGCCTATACCACGCGCGTCGGCTCCGGACCCTTCCCAACGGAACTGATCGACGCGGTCGGTAAGCACATCGCGGCTCGCGGCAACGAGTTCGGCGCCACCACCGGGCGGGCGCGCCGCGTCGGCTGGCTCGACCTCGTGCAGCTCAAGTATGCCTGCGAGCTGAACGGTTTTGACGGCCTGGTGGTGACCAAGCTCGACGTGCTTTCGGGGCTCGCGGCTGTAGAGGTCTGCACCGCCTATAAGG
>JALYOK010000009.1 GCA_030856925.1 Pseudomonadota bacterium | reverse complement strand
GAACTCGCGGCGGCGAACGATGTGCCGTTGCTACCGGGTTCCGGCCTGCTCGCAAATGTGGACGAAGCGATCGCCGAGGCGGCGCGAATTGGTTATCCGGTGATGCTCAAGAGCACCGCCGGCGGCGGCGGTATCGGCATGCAATTGGTTTGGCGCGAACAGGAACTTCCTCTTGCCTTTCAATCGGTGCAACGGCTCGCCAACAGCGCGTTCAAATCCGGCGGACTATTCCTGGAAAAATACGTCGAGGCGGCGCGCCACATCGAGGTGCAAATCTTCGGCGATGGCCGGGGTCATGTCGTTAGTTTGGGCGAACGCGACTGTTCGGTGCAACGGCGCAACCAAAAAGTGATCGAAGAAGCGCCGGCGCCGGGGTTGAGCGACCGGCAGCGGCAGCTAATCGCAGCAATGGCGGAGCGCCTGGGTTCCTCGATCGGATATCAGTCCGCCGGAACGGTTGAGTTCGTCTTCGATTCCGATCGAGACCAGTTCCACTTTCTCGAAGTAAATACTCGGCTGCAAGTAGAGCACGGCGTCACCGAGGAAGTCACCGGCATCGATCTAGTCGAGTGGATGGTGCGCCAAGCGGCAGGCGAACTGGAACTCTCCAATTTTCGAGCGCAATTCGACGGCCACTCGATCCAAGCGCGCGTCTACGCGGAAGATCCGGGTAAGAATTTTCAACCCTGCAGCGGCTTGTTGACCGCGGTGGCCTTTCCCCGTGACGCCAGGATCGAAACCTGGGTCACGAGTGGTAGTTATGTCTCGTCCTATTACGATCCAATGATCGCGAAAGTGATTGTCAAGGCCGCCACTCGCCGACATGCGATCGCGAAACTCAGCACCGCGCTCGGCGCAACACAACTGGCAGGCATCGAAACCAATGTCTCCTATTTGCGCCAGATCGTGGCGGACGGAACGTTTTCCGCAGGACAACAAACCACACGCTATCTATCGACCTTACCCTACGCCGCGCGTACCGTCGAAGTGTTGGAGTCAGGCATCCAGACCACAGTGCAGGACTATCCGGGACGCATCGGCTATTGGGATGTCGGCATGCCGCCCTCCGGACCGATGGACGCGCTGGCGATGCGTTTGGCGAATCGCTTGGTCGGCAATTCCGATGGCGCCGCGGCGCTGGAGATCACCCTATCCGGCCCGTCACTGAGATTCAATTTCGACGCAGTGACCGCCGTCACCGGTGCGCCATTCCGGATCGAACTAAACGGGCAACCGATGCCGCTATGGCAGGCGCATGAAATAAAGGCCGGACAAGTATTGAAAGTCGCCGGCGTCACGGCAGCCGGTTCAAGATGTTATGTCGCCATCGCCGGCGCGGTTCAAGTGCCGGATTATCTCGGCAGCAAGGCGACGTTCACGCTCGGCCAAGTGGGCGGACACGGCGGACGACCCTTGCGCGTGGGCGATGTGCTGCACATCGGCGAGACGGCAACCTCGCTCAACGAATTGCCGACGATCGATAAGCGCGTGATTCCCCGATATGATACTTTCTGGACCATCGGGGTGCTGTACGGTCCCCAGGGCGCGCCGGATTTTTTTACCGACGCGGATATTGAAACGTTCTTTGCCACCGATTGGGAAGTGCATTACAACTCGAGCCGCACCGGTGTGCGGCTGATGGGGCCGAAGCCACAGTGGGCGCGTGGCGACGGCGGCGAAGCGGGGCTGCATCCTTCGAATATCCACGACAATGCCTACGCGATCGGGGCGATCGATTTCACCGGCGATATGCCCGTGATCCTCGGCCCCGATGGGCCGAGCTTGGGCGGCTTCGTGTGTCCCGCCGTTGCCGTCAAAGCAGAGTTGTGGAAGGTCGGCCAGCTCAAGCCGGGCGACAGGGTCCGCTTCGAACGACTGTCCTTACAAAACGCACTGGCGCGCGCGGCGGAGCAGGAGTCGATGATCGCGACGCTTGGGAAACCGCAAACAAAAACATCCCGTGCCGGGTCGCGTGTGGTGAGCGATGCCGTGATTCATCGCCTGGAAAAGAATCGCGATAACGTCGCCGTGACCTACCGTATCGCCGGCGACGACTATCTCTTGATCGAGTATGGGCCGTTGGTGCTCGATCTCAATTTACGCTTCCGCGTTCACGCCTTAATGACTGCGTTACAAGCGCAACAGATTCCCGGCATCGTCGATCTCACGCCCGGCATTCGCTCCTTGCAAATCCATTACGATAGCGCGAGATTGTCGTTGACGGCGTTAATGGAAAGGTTGCTGCACGCGGAATCGTTGCTGCCCGCGATCGACGCCATGAAAGTGCCAACCCGCATCGTGCATTTACCCTTGGCGTGGAACGATAGCCAAACACAACTGGCGATTCAAAAGTACACCCAGTCGGTGCGTAAGGATGCTCCTTGGTGCCCGAGCAACATCGAGTTCATACGCCGCATCAATGGGCTTGATAGCATCGACGACGTGCGGCGCATCGTGTTCGATGCGTCTTATCTGGTGTTGGGCTTGGGCGACGTTTATCTGGGCGCGCCGGTCGCTACACCCATGGACCCGCGGCATCGCTTAGTCACGACCAAATACAACCCGGCGCGCACCTGGACTCCCGAAAATGCCGTCGGCATCGGCGGCGCTTATCTCTGCATCTACGGCATGGAGGGCCCGGGCGGCTATCAGTTCGTCGGACGCACCTTGCAGATGTGGAACCGCTATCGCGAAACCGCCGACTTCCGGGAAGGTAAGCCGTGGCTGCTGCGTTTCTTTGATCAGATCCGTTTTTATCCCGTGAGCGAAGAGGCGTTGCTGGACATGCGCCAGGATTTTCCGCAGGGCAAGTTCAATATCAAGATCGAAGAACAGACTTTCAGCCTGCGCGAGTACAACGCGTTCCTCGCGGAGAACGCGTCGGATATCGCGCGATTCAAATCACAGCAACAGAACGCGTTCGACGCCGAGCGCGAACGCTGGAAAGCCGCGGGTCAAGTGGACTTCGCCGGCGAAAGCGCCGTCGAAGCGGCAATCCCCGACGCGCTTGAACTCGCGCCGCGCGCACGGGTGATCGCGAGTCCCGTGGCGGGGAGCGTGTGGAAAGTATTGGTAAAACCGGGTGAACACGTCAGCGCCGGGACGCCGCTGATGATCATCGAATCCATGAAAATGGAAATCAACGTGACGGCGTCCGAAGAGGGCATCGTCCAACGCCTGCTCTGCAACGACGGCACGCCGGTGGCGTCCGGCCAGAACTTAATCGTGATCGAGCAAACAACATGAACGAAATGAGCCTGCAACTATCCGAGCTGCAACAAGCTTACCGGCGTGGCCCCCTCACACCCAGTCAGCTTGTCGACGATATCCTGACGCGGTGCGCGCGATACCCCGAGCACAACATTTGGATTACTCTGCTCGATCGCGACCGCCTGCGGCAATACGCGGGCGACGTGGAAGCGCGCGGCCTGGAATCGCAGCCGCTCTACGGCGTCCCGTTCGCGATTAAAGACAACATCGATCTGGCCCGTGTTATTACCACCGCCGCGTGCCCCGACTTCGCCTACACGCCCGCTCGCTCCGCCACCGTGGTGGAAAGGCTCATGGCCGCTGGCGCGATCCCTATCGGGAAAACCAATCTAGACCAGTTCGCCACGGGCCTGGTCGGCACCCGTTCGCCCTATGGCCCCTGTCGCAATGCCTTCGATCCGATTTATGTCTCCGGTGGGTCTAGCGCGGGTTCGGCCGTATCGGTGGCCCTGGGCCTCGCGAGTTTTTCCTTGGGCACGGACACGGCAGGGTCCGGTCGTGTGCCTGCCGCTTTCAATAATCTCGTCGGCTTCAAACCTACCCGTGGCTTGCTGTCGGCGCGCGGTGTCGTGCCGGCGTGCCGCACCTTGGACGCCGTGTCCATCTTTGCACTGACGGCGGATGATGCGGCGAATGTCGTCGCGGTCGCCCGAGGTTACGATGCCGAGGATGCTTACTCGCGAGAAGCGCCGGAAAAGGTTTCGCCGAATTTCAAAGCGCAATTTCGCTTCGGTGTCCCGCAACCAGAACAGTTGGAATTTTTCGGTAATGCCGAGGCAAAAGCGCTGTTCGGCCGCAGCGTCGAGCGACTTCAAGCCATAGGCGGCAAGGCGCTGGTCATCGACTTTTCAGATTTTCTAGAAACGGCAAGCCTGCTCTACGGCGGTCCTTGGGTTGCCGAGCGTTATCAGGCGATACGCCCGTTCATCGAGAGCCAAGCGGATTCGCTGCACGAAGTTACGCGCGCGATCACGCTGGCGGCACAAAAAATATCCGCCGCCGACACTTTCGCCGCGCTCTATCGATTGCAAGAAATGAAGCGCCGCACGGCGTGCGTCTGGAACGACATCGACATTCTCGTGACACCCACAGCGGGGACGATCTACACAATCGACGAAGTGCTGGCCGATCCCATCAAGCTGAACTCCAATCTGGGCTACTACACGAATCACATGAACTTGCTCGACCTCTGCGGCATCGCGGTGCCCACAGGATTTCTGGGCAACGGTCTGCCGTTCGGCATCACCCTCGGCGCACCGGCGTTTAGCGATGATGCGCTGCTGAATTTGGCGCGCCGCTGGCAAGCGGCATTTCCATTGGCCCTCGGCGCGACGGGAGTCGGCCGCACTAATAAACTATCGGAGCCCACGCCTGGATTCATACGCGTCGCCGTCTGCGGTTCGCACATGTCGGGAC
>JALYOK010000555.1 GCA_030856925.1 Pseudomonadota bacterium | reverse complement strand
ATGGCGACATCATCAATATCGACGTCACAGTCATCAAAGACGAATACCACGGCGATACCAGCCGAATGTTTTTCGTGGGCGAGCCGTCTATTCAAGCGAAACGGCTAAGCGCGATTACCTTCGATTGCATGTGGCGGGGCATCAAATCCGTGAAGCCTGGCGCTTACTTGGGGGATCTAGGGCATGCTATCCAGAGCCACGCCGAGGAAAACGGCTATAGCGTAGTGCGAGAATTCTGCGGCCACGGCATAGGTAAAAAATTTCACGAGGAGCCGCAGATCCTTCACTACGGCAAACCAGGCACCGGCATAAAACTCGTGCCAGGCATGACTTTTACCGTGGAGCCTATGATCAACGCGGGTCGTCGCGACATACGTCAAATGGCCGACGGCTGGACTATCGTCACCGCCGACCACAGCCTTTCGGCGCAGTGGGAACACACGGTCTTGGTCACCGACAGCGGCTTTGACGTCCTCACCATCTCAAGCGGTGCGCCCGCGATGCCCGCCTAATGGCGTCATGTCGCCTATAGGCGCGTCCCTAGCGTTCACGCAACGACTTCCAACGGGCTGGCGTCAGCAACTCAAAGCCGAACGATCGTCGCTCAAAGAACAGTTCCTGCAAAGTGGCGATGTCCGCGCTCTGCTGCACGGCCATTCCCGTCTGGTGGACCAGATACTGCAAGTTATTTGGATTGCCGCGGAATTACCGGCGACCTACGCATTCGTGGCCGTCGGCGGCTATGGCCGCGGCGAGTTATTTCCCTATTCAGATATCGATGTATTGATTCTTAGCGGCGATACCGATCAACAACCGCCGGAGAAAATCGAACAGCTCGTCGGCACGTTGTGGGATGTGGGCCTCGAGGTGGGACATAGCGTCCGCAACGTACAAGAATGCGTTACGGAAAGTGCGGGCGATATCACGGTACAAACCACGTTGCGCGAAGCGCGTCTTTTGGCGGGCCGCTCAGACACGTTCGCTGCACTGCAGCGCTTGCTGGAACAGCGGCACAATGTCAGCACGTTTTACGCCGCTAAGACCGAAGAACAGCGAAAGCGCCACCGACGCTACAACGAAACTTCCTACAGCCTGGAACCCAATCTCAAAGAGAGCCCCGGCGGCCTGCGTGATCTGCAGAATATCCTGTGGCTCGCCAACTCCGCCAAGCAAGGCAGCGATTGGGCCGCCCTCGCGCAGGCCGACCTGATCGCGCCGAGTGAGGCGCGACAGATTCGGCGCCACGAACACTTTCTGAAGGACCTGCGAATTCGGCTCCATTATCTTGCCGACCGCCGCGAGGACCGGTTGCTGTTCGACTTTCAGGAGCGCCTCGCCGAACAGTTGGGTTTGCAAGGCAAGGGGCAGAAACGGCCGAGCGAAATGCTGATGCAGCGTTATTACCAGACCACGAAAGTGGTGAGGTTTCTCAACACCATCTTGTTGCATAACATTTCCGGCCGCATACACCCGCTAGCGCCGTTAATCGATCTGCTTGAGAATCCCGATTTTCAGGTACGCGGCGACGTGCTGCGGATTCGTGACGAACAGTTGTATCAAGACAAACCGGAAACCTTATTCGAAACCTTCAGGGTCCTGCAACGCCGGCCGGAACTGACGGGTCTTAGTCCGACCACGTTGCGCGCGCTATGGCGCGCCAAGAATCGCATGGATGCCGACTTCCGCCGCAATCCCATGCATCGCGCACAATTTATCGATATCCTGCGCGCGCCGCTGCGCGTGACCTACGTGCTGCGGCGCATGAATGAATACGGATTGCTGGGCGCCTACATCCCGGCTTTCGGTCGAATCGTAGGCCAAATGCAGCATGATCTATTTCATGTTTACACCGTTGACCAGCATATCCTGATCGTGCTGCGCAATGTGCGCCGCTTTGCCCTGCCGATGTTCGCTCACGAGTTCCCATTTTGCAGCGCGCTCAGTGCCGAATTCGAGCGGCCGGAGGTGCTATATCTCGCCGCGCTGTTTCACGACATTGCCAAGGGCCGCGGTGGTGATCACTCAAGGCTTGGCGCTCTGGATGCGCGACGCTTTTGCAAAGCCCATGATCTGTCCCAGGACGACTGCGACCTTGTGGTGTGGCTGGTGGAAAGCCATTTAGTGATGTCGGCGACCGCGCAAAAGCAAGACCTCAGCGATCCCAAGGTGGTGGAACGATTTGCGAAGCGGGTCGGGAACTTGCGCCGGCTCACCGCGCTATATCTCATTACGGTCGCTGATATTCGCGGCACCAGCCCCAAAGTGTGGAACGCTTGGAAGGGCAAGCTACTGGAAGATCTATATCGCTTGACTAAGCATTTCCTCGACGGCGCAACGGGTAACGTCGCGGCGGAGATCGCCGTGAAGCGCGAGGAGGCATTGCGCATTATCCGCCAATACGCGTTGCCGGACGACCAAATTACGGCGCTTTGGGAAAAACTTGACGATTCGTATTTTCGCCGTCATGAGGCTCAGGAAATCGCCTGGCACGCGCGCACCATCCGAAGGCGTATCGACATTGACGGGCCGATCATTAGAGCGCGATTAAGCCCGGTCGGTGAAGGGGTGCAGGTCATGGTCTATACTCCGGACCGCGCCGAACTATTCGCGCGCATAAGCGGTTTCTTTGGCCGCATGAGCTTCAACATTATTGAAGCCAAAATCTACACCACGTTATCGGGCTACGCTCTTGATAGTTTCTACGTTCTCGATAGAGCGAAAAAAGACAGCCACTACCGCGATTTATTAAGTTACATCGAGCACGAACTCAATGAGTCGCTGGCGAGAAACGCGCCGCTGCCCATCCCGGTTCGGACTCGGGTGTCGCGGCAAGTCAAGCATTTTCCCATCGCGCCCGAAGTGGAACTCAGCCCAGACGAACGCGCCGGCTATCGGACGCTCTCCATCGTTGCCGGCGACCGGCCCGGGTTGTTATATGCCATTGCCTATATTTTCGTGCGCCACGCCATCTTGCTGCATAACGCCAAGATCAACACGCTGGGAGAACGCGCCGAGGATATATTCATGATTTCCGGCGATGCGCTGGCCGATCCCGAGCGCTGCGCCGCGTTTCTGCGCGATATAACTGAACAACTGTAATGCTATTGGAGAATTGATATGGACGTCATCGACCTGCGCTCCGACACCGTCACCCACCCCACCCCGCAAATGCGCGAAGCGATGGCGCAAGCAATGGTCGGCGACGATGTATTCGGCGACGATCCCACCGTCAACGCCTTACAGGACTACGCCGCCGAATTGCTCGGCAAGGAAGCGGCACTGTTCGTAACCAGCGGCACGCAAGGCAACGTCATCGCCTGTCTCACTCAGTGCCAACGCGGCGAGGAGTTGATCGTCGGCAAGGAAGGCCATATCTTCCGCTGGGAAGGCGGCGCCGCATCGGCTTTGGGCGGCATCGCCATGCATCAAGTCGCCATGCAGCCGAATGGCGAAATGAGATTGGAAGACATCGAAGCCGCGATTCGTAACAGTGCCGACGTTCATCATCCCATCACCAAACTAATCTGCCTGGAAAATACCCAAGGCGGCATGGGCGGGGTGCCGCTCTCGCCCGACTATGTCAATCGCGTCGCCGATTTTGCCCATGGCCGCGGACTGAAACTACACGTCGATGGCGCGCGGCTTTTCAATGCCGCCACCGCACTCGATGTCGAACCGATCGAGTTGGTGCGCGAAGCGGATTCGGTGCAGATTTGTTTGAGCAAAGGACTTTGCGCGCCGGCCGGATCGCTGTTACTCGGCGCGCGAGAATTCATCGACCGCGGACGCCGCATCCGCAAGATGTTGGGTGGCGGCATGCGTCAAGCAGGCGTGCTGGCGGCAACGGGATTGATCGCGTTAAAGGATATGCGGACGCGAATAAGGGATGACCATGAGCGGGCAGAACAATTGGCTCAAGGCCTCGCCGCAATCCCGGGAATCACCGTGCATCCCGTTCATAAGCGCACCAACATGGTGTTTTTCTCCACGCCCGATCGAATCGATCCAGCAAAATTCATAGCGCAGATGAAGTCGAAAAATATTCTGCTGATCGGCGGACCGCGTTTTCGCGCCGTCACTCATTACTGGATCACACCGGAACGGGTCGATCAGGTGATTGCGGCCGTTCGCGGCGCCGTTGTAGCTTAGTCAAGAAACACCATAGCAATAGACCGGAGAGGCAATGGCCTGAGGCCACCTCGTACCGGCGCGGCTCTGCGGGAATGCATCGAACGGGCATCATTCAATGTGGTAATACAAGACCCCAATTCTTGCGCGTGAACGCAGGGTGTGGTCGGGAATATGCATGCGCGTTTCAAGCTGGAGTGTGATGACGGTATTCGACGTTTCATCGTTACGTGAATCGCGGCGTATACACTGAAATCGGAGTGCCGATACTGGAGTCTAGTTTTCTAACAACAACCAACGCAACCCCGGCCTTCGGGGTTCGCCCATCCGTCAGCTCGCTTCATGCGTGCGCGCACGCGAGATCATTCTTTTGACCTCAGACCCTGCACGGATTGCAGCAATCTCGATATCGGGGTGCTTCATCGCGAACACGCGAAAGATTTCATCCGCGAACGCTTGACCGATAGAAGTCACACTCGCAAAGTCAAATACTACAACTTTGAATCTATCAATTCTCAAGAGCAGGCGTTTTGCCTGTGATCTGGAGACAAGATTGTCATCGCCGTACTGGGTCAGTTTCACCGGAACGACCGTCTTAGTAAACCCGTAATTATCGTCCGTCGTAAATTTATCGAATACTTTCTTCGTTGCTCGTGACGTATGGTTGTTAAGCCGCATTTTTACAAGCGTTCCTGGCATAGTGTCACCTGACTGCATTATCCAGTCTTCGTTCTCCTCAAACTCATGTGAAAAGTACACACCCCCGGAAAGAATCCGAAAGTCGTCAAACATTCGCGACGCAAAGAAAATCCCCTCGCCTGAATGATTCTTCGGATCGGTCGTAAATTTGCCTTTGGCAAGTTCTAGGACGGCATGGCGCTCATCGATTAGTTTCAATGCGGCTTGAATTTTTTTGAAGATCCCGACACCGTTATCATACAAAGAGATCGTAGCGCTCGCTGCTGTTTTGCTAAACGTGACCGCAATCAACGTACCCTCAGAATGATCGATCGCGTTGTTGAACATCTCGGTGAATCCGTAATGCCAGATGCCGATAACGTTCTCGGGCATGGGCCTCAGAGATGGCGATATGTCGTTTCCCCAAATTTGATCTTCCGTGATCTTTGCGTCGAGTGAATATTCCTTGCGCCACTCAGCCAGCGGCGCCAACTGATAGATCTTGTTTCTAGTCTGGCCCTCTTGAGTAAGAATGCCTTCCTCGACCAACCGCTGAACGTGTTTGTGCACCGCCTGGCGCGAAAGCGAAAGTTTCTCCGCTGCAAGCTTGATGATGTCCGCCGGATGTTCTTCTACATTCCCGACGATGAATTTGCGAGCGGTCTCGCCGCGACTTCGTACCGTGGCCATGCAATTACTT
>JALYOK010000290.1 GCA_030856925.1 Pseudomonadota bacterium | reverse complement strand
CCGGGATAGTCGTCCGGACAATCCGCGGAGGAATTGATAGGCGGCATAGCATTAAGCAGCGAACCCAGCCAGAACTGCAGCGACTGGTGCCCGGAATCGATGCCTACTTCTTGCCGCCCGCGAGCTGACGGATTTCAATTTCACGCCGTCGATCACTTGAAGCAGCTGATGCTGGTACATCCAGCGGGATAGTAGCCGGCGAACATGCCCGCGCCGTGCGACGACTCGATCGTATTGGTGTAGGAGACCATGTTGCCCCACTTGTCGACCACCGAGAAGTGCGTCGTCGAGCCGTCAGGACCGCCGAAAGACTCGGTTGTCGCGAGGCGCGTGCCGCTCGCGGCGCCGGCCATGTCAAACGGGCGGGAATCGCCGGCAACCGGATTCGGCGGGATCCGCGCGTCGGGATTTATCGCGGCGCTGCGGATCATCGTATAGATCGAGTTGATGAGACGATGAGACCCGTCTCCGGTACATAGGAGCTGTTATGGACATGATTCAGGCAACCGAATTCAAGGCCAAGTACCCGACGCTGATGGACGAAGTTGCGACACCGGCAAGACCATCGTCGTGACCAAGAACGGCCGGCCTGTCGCGGAACTGCGGCCGTATCGCGCCCCGCGTGCCAAATCGTTGATCGGCTTGCATGAAGGCCTGGGAAAGATTATGGGCGACATTGTCTCGCCAATCGGCACCGAACTCTGAAGGACTCAAGTCATCGTGCTCGATACGCACGCCGTAGTGTGGGCCACCCTCCAAAAGCGCAAGCTTGGGCGCAAGACCAAGACACTGGGCGATCGATGGTGGGCGGCTGGTTTGACGACGTCAAAAGTCTCATGTAGTCTGGTCAGACCTGACCAAGCAAATGTCGCACCTCATGTACAACATTCTCGAAGCCAAAACCGCGCTTTCCCGCCTCATCTCCGCCCTGGAACAGGGCGAACAGAAAGAAATCGTGATCGCTCGCAACGGCCGCCCAGTTGCACGGCTCATGCCGCTCGCCGGCCGCGGTTCGGGACCTCGGATCGGCCTGCTTGAGGGGCGCTTCAGGGCACCGAAAGACTTCGATGCCCGCAACGCCGAAGTTGCGCGCCTGTTCTTAAAGCGCACTTGATGCGCCTGCTGCTCGACAGCCACATCGTCCTGTGGGCGCTGACCAACGATGCGCGCTTGTCGCTACAGGCCCGCAACCTGATCCTGGACCAGAACAACGAACTCTATGTCAGCAGCGCCACCATCTGGGAGATCGCGATAAAGCATGGGCTCAAGCGCAGCGACGTGCCATTTTCCGGCAAGGATGCCGTCGGCTACTGTCGTGCCGCGGGGTATTTGTTCCTCGACGTCCGCCCTGAGCATGCGGCGGCCACCGAAGCCTTGCCGCCTCTGCACGGCGATCCCTTCGACCGCCTTCTCATTGCACAGGCGCGCGTCGAACCCTTGCATCTGCTAACGCACGACGAGGTCGTTGCCAGCTACGGTGCAGGCGTGCTGCGCGTCTAACGCTTAAAGACCGCTGCGGATGACGAGTCGGGCTGCGGTTGCAAACGTCCCGCTACCAGCGATGCGTAACCGGCAGCCGACCAAAACTCCAGCGATAAGACGGCTGCAGCGAATCCTTAGCCTGGACGATTTCGAGGCCGCGGCGGCCAAGCACCTGCCACGACCCATCTTCGGCTACGTCGCCGGAGCGGCCGAGACGAATTGGTCATACGACGACAACCGGGCCGCGTTTGGCGAGCTCGGTTTCATACCGCGGGTGCTCGTCGATGTGTCGCAGCGGTCGCAGCAGACGTCTCTCTTCGGGCGCGTTTACGCGGCGCCGTTCGGGATCGCGCCTCTCGGCATCAGCGCGCTGTACGCCTACCGTGGCGACATCGTACTAGCAAGAGCCGCGGCTGCGGCGAACATCCCGATGGTTTTAAGCGGCTCCTCGCTGATTCCTCTGGAAGAGGTTGCGCAGGCCGGACAAACCGCCTGGTTCCAAGCCTACCTTCCCGACGATGCCCCGCGCATCTCGGCACTCATCGAACGGGTGGTGCAAGCCGGGTTCACGACGCTGGTGATCACCGTCGATGTACCGGTGTGGGCGAACCGCGAGAACAACGTAAGGGCGGGGTTCGCGACACCTCTCCGGCCGACGTTGCGTCTGGCATGGGACGGAGTCACGCATCCCCGGTGGCTTCTCGGTACCTTCTTGCGCACACTCGTGCAACATGGAATGCCGCACTTCGAAAACAATTACGCGACGCGCGGTGCCCCGATCCTGTCGGCTAAGGTTGCGCGCGAGTTCTCGGACCGCGGGACTCTGAACTGGGACCACGTGGCACTCGCGCGCCGTCTCTGGACAGGGCGGCTGGTGATCAAGGGGATTCTCGACCGGGACGACGCGCGAATTGTCCGTGACGCCGGCGCCGACGGGATCATCGTATCGAACCACGGTGGCCGCCAGTTGGACGGCGCGGTATCGCCGCTGCGAGTCCTGCCGGGGATCGTCGCGGCGTGTCCGGAC
>JALYOK010000540.1 GCA_030856925.1 Pseudomonadota bacterium | reverse complement strand
CTCCTGTTGTTCAGCCCATGGCGGTAAGCCATGTGGAAGATTATCTGCGTGCCCATCGCGAGTTTTCCGCAGCGCCTGATGCGCTGATGCCGGCGAACTTTAGTCCTAGCGCCTCAGACGATTCGCAGCGATGACCGGGAGTCGTTCGATCGTCTGCACGACTCTGCTTCTCGCAGCCGTCGCCAGCAACGCTGATCCTAAGTTAGACGCCATGGACTGGCTATCGCGCATGGCCGGCGCGGCGCGTCAACTTAATTATGCAGGCACCTTTGTTTATCGCCACGCCGACCGGACCGAAACATCCCGAGTGCGGCATCTCGCCGACGAACTTGGCGAAATGGAGAAGCTCGAATCGCTCGATGGGCCGGTGCGGGAGATGATTCGCGATCGCGATGAGGTTTGGTGTTACATGCCGGAGCTCAAAGCAATCAAAGTCGACCGTGCCCAGGCGAAACGATTTTTCCCAGCGCTGATTGCCGATCCGGTTAAGGCGTTCAAACAAGGCTATGAAATCAAAGTGAAAGGCAAAGACCGAGTTGCCGGTCGGGATTGTCAACAAATTCACTTGGAACCGAGGGATCAGTTCCGCTATGGGTATCGCCTGTGCGCCGACATCGAGTCAGGTTTGCTTTTGCGCGCCAACATGGTTCGCGGACGGGATGAGGTTATCGAGCACTTTGGGTTCACCGAAATTCGCATTGGACAATTGATCATTCGGGATACGCTTAAATCCAATTTTTCAACTGAAAATTGGGTGCGCCAAAGTCCGCCGGTCGCGGAAGAGTCGGGTTGGTCGGTGAAGGCTCTGCCACCGGGCTTCAAAAAAATTGTGGAGCTCAAACGTACTCTTGCCAATCGGCCCGACCGAGTGACGCAGTTGCTTTATTCCGATGGGTTAACCGCAGTATCGGTATTCATCGAGCCGCGCAAGGGTGAACCTAAGGCGACGGCGCGGCCCAGCCGGCAGGGTGCGGTGAGTTTCTACAGTCGCCAGATTCGTGATTACTACGTGGTCGCGGTCGGTGAAGTTCCGCCGCTTGCCGTGGAACAAATCGCTAATTCCGTGGCAAAAGATCCCCCCCGTAGCGTGCCTAAACCAACCGCCGTTGAGCGTTGGGCGTAAAATGAAGGTCTTAGTTCGATCATCGATGCGCTGCAGTCGTTGTTGATAATAATCTCACAATGAAATGGAAAAATTGATATGAGCAAGTTAATATTTTGGCCACTGTTACTGTTGACAAGTTGGGTCGCGCCCCTTCAAGCAAAAGACTTGCCGGACTTCGCCGACCTGGTGGATAAGCACGGCGCCGAGGTAGTGAACATCAGCACAACCTCCAGCGTGAAGGCGCAGCCCAACCTCGGTCCGAATAGTCCGGAAGAAGATCCGATGTTCGATTTCTTCCGCCGCTTTATTCCTCCGCCCATGCCGCGCGGGGAAGGAGGAACGTCCCTCGGTTCAGGCTTCGTGATCAGCACCGACGGCTATATTCTTACTAATGCCCACGTGGTGGCTGCCGGGGACGACATTCTTGTAACGCTCGACGACAAGCGAGAATTTAAAGCGAAAGTGATCGGCTCGGATAAACGTACTGACGTGGCGCTGATCAAGATCGAGGCCACCGGATTGCCGAAGGTGGTGCTAGGGGATCCCAACCGCCTGCGAGTTGGCGACTGGGTATTGGCCATCGGTTCCCCGTTTGGCTTCGACAATACCGTCACTGCCGGCATTGTCAGCGCCAAAGGACGCTCGCTGCCCCAGGAGAACTACGTCCCATTCATTCAGACCGACGTGGCGATCAATCCCGGCAATTCAGGCGGGCCGCTTTACAATTTAAACGGCGAAGTAATCGGCATCAATTCGCAAATTTATAGCCGCACCGGCGGCTTCATGGGCCTTTCGTTCGCGATTCCGATCGACGTGGCGATGGAGATCTCCAACCAACTGAAAACAGGTGGGAAAGTTTCGCGCGGCTGGCTCGGTGTGGTCATCCAGGAAGTTTCTAAAGAACTGGCCGATTCCTTTGGCCTGACGAAGGCTCAAGGTGCGCTCATCGCAAACGTCGAAAAAGGCGGCCCGGCGGAAAAGGCAGGGCTGGAGTCGAGCGACATTATCCTGAAATTCGACAACAAGGACGTCAAAAATTCCGCCGATCTACCGCGATTGGTCGGTGCGGTGAAACCCGGAACAAAAACCAACGTTCAAATTTGGCGTAAAGGGGCAACCAAAGAAATAGCTGTGGCGGTAGGAGAGATACCGGTGGACAAAACAGCCGCTGCGCCGCCGTTCAAACGCGGTAAGACCGAGAACATCAATAAGCTGGGCCTGTCGTTATCCGAACTGACTGCCGATCAACGCAAGGAACTCAAGATTTCTGCCGGCGTCCTGGTCGAAGACGTCAAAGGCGCTGCGGCGCGAGCGGGCTTGCAGTCGGGTGACATCATCCTCGCGATCAATAACAGCGAGGTGAAAACCGTTGAACAGTTCAACCAGGCGCTCGTTAAATTGGAGGCCCGAAAAAATTTGGCGCTGCTTGTGCGACGTGGCGAGACGACGCAATACATCACCGCCCGTACCGATGCGGAGCAATGACCGTCACCCTAACCCTCTATGGCCGCCAATTTTGTCACCTTTGATATGAAATGCAACGGGAGCTGGAACCTTTCGTCGCCCGCTATGGATTCGAATTGGCGGTAGTCGATAAGGATACCAGCGCCATTCTCGTTGGGGCCTACGGTCCATTAGTACCGGTCTTGATGGCGGGCGATGCGCAGTTGCGCCATTACGGCTTCGACCGCGACGTATTGGATGCGTACTTCAAGAAAATGCAGTAAAATCGTAGATTAATCTCGTGAAAAGGGCATCCGGCGATGCCCTTTTTTGTAACGTGCCTATCCTATGT
>JALYOK010000528.1 GCA_030856925.1 Pseudomonadota bacterium | reverse complement strand
CATCGCGCTTGCGCTTCTCGTCGCTAAGGCGTTTTTCTTCGTCTTGCTTCTTGCGTTCTTCTTCCTTGCGCTTATCCTCCGCGAGGCGCTTTTCCTCTTCCAGTTTTTTCTTTTCCTCTTCTTTGCGCTTTTCCTCAGCAAGTTTTTTTTGATTCTCTTCCTCTTCCCGTTTTTTCTTCTCCTCTTCCTTGCGACTTTCCTCGACTAGTTTTTTCTCTTTCTCATTTTCTTCCAGTTTTTTCTTTTCTGCGGCTTTGTGCTTTTCTTCTTCGACCTTTTTCTGTTCCTCTTCTTCGCGTTTGAGCTGAGCTTCTTCCGTGGCCTTTTCTTTCTGTTCCTCGGTTTTTTGTTTATCGATTTCGGCCTGGCGTTTGTCATCCAGCGCGAGCTTTTTCTCTTCTTCTGCCTTTTGCTTTTCTTCCAGCGCCGACTTGCGTTCCTGGTCGGCCTTTTGTTTGTCGTTTTCCGCCTTATGTTTCTCTTCCACGGCGACCTTTTTCTCGTCTTCTGCCTTTTGCTTTTCCTCAAGCGCTGCTTTGCGTTCCTGTTCGGCTTTCTGCTTTTCTTCCGCCAGTCGCTTCCTTTCCTCGTCGACTTTTTTCTTTTCTTCTTGCGCGCGTTTCTTTTCATCGTCGCGCTCACGCTTGCGTTCCTCTTCGGCCTTCTTGCGCTCTTCCTGCAGGCGCTGCTTCTCTTCTTTCGCTTGTTCTTTTTCTACCGCGGCCTTGCGTTTTTCATCTTCCAAACCGCGCTTCTCCTCCTCCGCTTTCCGCTTCTGTTCGAGGGCGAGTTCCGCTTGCTCCGAAAGTTTACGGCGTTCTTCGTCGTGCTCCTTCCGCGCCGTTTCCTGCGCCAGCTCTAGCTTTTTCTTTTCCTGCTCATATTGTTGGCGCAACGCGTTGTCTTCGCGTTTACGTTGTTCCTGAAACTCGGCGGCCGCAAGTTCTTGCTTACGCCGCTCGATGGCGAATTCTTGTTTGAGTTTCTTGGCCTCGGCGTCAACCTGCCTTTTTTCCGCCTTGGTGCGCGGCTGTTTGGCCTTAAGCGCTGGTTTGGATGCGATATCGGCCGCCGCAACTTTGGGCTCGCGCGGCAATGATAGTATCGCCGTTTCCTTCGGCGGGTCTGGGATCGGTATGACCCCGTCCGGGAGTTCCTCCCACAGTTCGATTTCCAGAGCCTCGGGCGGCTTGTTTTGCCAACTCACTCCGAACAACAGCAAGCCGAAGAACAAGGTATGGACAATAACAGCTAGCAGCAGTGCCTTGAATCTACCTGGCTCATGCGGATCCTGCATTTAGGTTCCCTAACCCTTCCTCGACTTCGCCAGCAACCCGATTTTTCTGACTTTGGCTTCCCTCAACATGTCCATAAGATTGATGACTTCTTCATAGCGCAGACTACGGTCCGCGGCGATCACCACCGGTTGGTTCGGGGCTTTTTTCTGTTTCTCATTGACGATGCGCGGGAGATCAGAGCGGAGGATTTCTCGCTCGTCTTCGAATTCGGCGCGATCCCGGATAGTGATGGATTTGTCCGCGTGCAACGTTACTTCGATCGGCAACACCGCCTGGCTCACGGCGCTGCCGACCGTGGGTAACTCGATCTGGCCGGGATTGAGCAGCGGCGCCGTCACCATGAAAATGACCAACAGCACCAACATTACGTCGATGTACGGCACGACGTTGATCTGGTTCATAAGACGGCGAGGTTTACGTAACATCGGTGATCTTTATGGAACGTATTTTTCCGTGACCGTGGTATGGAGCTGCCGCTGCAGGATATTGGAAAACTCTTCCATGAAGCTTTCGAAACGAATCGCCAGCCGATCGATGTCGTGACTGTAGGTGTTGTAGGCCACCACGGCGGGTATCGCCGCGAACAGCCCCATGGCGGTGGCGATCAGCGCCTCGGCAATGCCCGGCGCAACGTGGGATAACGTCGCCTGCGCCACATTCGCCAAACCACGAAACGCGTTCATGATGCCCCACACGGTGCCGAACAATCCCACGTAAGGGCTGACCGAACCCACCGATGCTAGGAACGCCATGTGCGCCTCCAGGATATCCATCTCGCGCTGGTAGGTGGCGCGCATGGCGCGGCGGGTGCCGTCCATGACAACGCTGACGTCCATGCCCGGTTGGCGGCGATGCTTGAGGAATTCCCGGAAACCCGCTTCGAAAATGCGCTCCAACGTGCCGGTTTCCTTGCGGCCGCTGGTAGCGCCCTGGAACAAAGAATTCAAGTCGGAACCACCCCAGAAATCCCGCTCGAAGCGTTCCGATTCTTTCATGGCGCGGCGAATGGCGAACATCTTGGTGAAAATGTAAGACCAGGAAATGAATGAGCCGAGCAGCAACAACCCCATGACTATTTGCACCAACACACTGGCGTTGGTGATGAGGCTCAGCAAAGACATGTCGGTGGTTAGATTCACATTGGGCTCGTCATTTTTAATTGGGATCGAACCGCGTCCGGCAGGATCACGGGCTTCAATTTGTCCAGGTCGACATAAACAATTCGGACTTCCGCTTGCGTTAACAATTCCGCGCCGCGGCGCACGGTCTGCCGCAGTTCGACAAAACAACTACGCACGCTCAACACTTCGACGGTAGCATGCAGCCGATCTCCCAAGGCGGCCGGCTTAAGATATTCGATATTGACCCGATGCACAACAAAAGCTTGGCGCCAAGCCGCGGCGATTTTAGGCAAATTGACGTCGATGGCATTCAACCATTCGACCCGGGCGCGCTCGAAATACTTGAGATAATTCGAGTGATAGACCATGCCCAGGGTGTCGGTGTCCTCATAGTAAACCGTTACCGGCCAGGCGAACGCGAGGCCGTCTTCCCGCTCGCGCGAAGCGGCATGGACCGGCATTATCGCCATAGGTCGCCGCTGGCGCCGGTCTCAGCGCCCGGGAGACCTAGGTGCCGGTAGGCGATGGGCGTGGCCATGCGGCCGCGCGGCGTGCGCTGCAGGTAGCCCTGCTGAATGAGATACGGCTCCAACACATCTTCTATGGTGTCGCGCTCCTCGCCGATGGCTGCGGCGAGATTGTCGAGCCCCACCGGCCCGCCATTGAATTTTTCGATGATCGCCAACAGTAATTTGCGGTCCATGATGTCCATGCCGACCGTATCGACGTCGAGCATGGCGAGCCCGGCGTCCGCGATCTCTTTCGTTATGTCGCCGGTGCTTTTCACCTCGGCGTAATCGCGCACCCGGCGCAACAAACGATTGGCAATGCGCGGCGTTCCGCGAGCGCGGCGTGCGATTTCCAGGGTGCCCGGATCGGTGATTTCGACCTTCATCAGCCGCGCGGAACGGCGGACGATGCGCTGCAACTCCTCCGGTGTATAAAACTCCAGCCGTGCGACGATGCCGAAACGATCGCGCAGCGGATTGGTCAACATACCGGCGCGGGTGGTCGCGCCAACCAGCGTAAACGGCGGTAAGTCGAGTTTCACTGAGCGGGCCGCCGGGCCCTCGCCGATCATAATGTCGATCTGAAAATCTTCCAGCGCGGGGTAAAGAATTTCTTCGACCACCGGCGACAGACGATGGATCTCGTCGATAAACAACACGTCGTTCGGCTCGAGGTTAGTGAGGATAGCAGCCAAGTCCCCGGCGCGTTCCAGCACCGGCCCCGAGGTATGGCGCAGATTGACCGCCATTTCGCGGGCGATAATGTGCGCGAGCGTGGTCTTGCCCAAACCCGGCGGGCCGAATAGCAACACGTGATCGAGAGATTCCTTGCGCTGGCGCGCTGCCTGAATAAATATCGCCAATTGGCCGCGAGCTTTCTCCTGGCCGACATACTCGTCCAACATCTTCGGACGCAGAGCGCGCTCAAGCGCTTCCTCTTGCGGTGAAGCAGTCGCGGGAGAAATCATGCGATCCGTTTCAATCATGGCGATATGCGCACGAACGAATCATAAAAATCAGCTGTTAACTTTTGGAAAGCTGCTTGAGCGCTTGCCGTATGCTTTCCGACACGCCCAAATCGTTGGGAATTTGCTTCAGCGCCCACTGCGCTTCGCGGTCATTATAGCCCAGCGCCAATAGCGCATTGAGCACGTCGGCGCCGGCGGACTTGCTTGAATCACCCGATGCGGCAATGCTCGGCGCGTGAACGAGTTTATCGCGCAACTCCAGCACCAAGCGCTCGGCGGTTTTTTTGCCGACGCCAGGGATTTTGACTAAACGGCCGGTCTCCTGCATCGCCACCGCCAGAGCAAGATCCGCAACCGATAACCCGCTCAACACCGACAACGCCATTTTCGGCCCCACCCCACTGATTTTTATCAATTGGCGAAACGCGCGGCGTTCATCGTCGCTGCCAAAGCCATAAAGCAAATGGGCATCCTCCCGCACCACCAGATGGGTGAACAAGGTGATCGCTTCGCCCAATCCCGGCAAGTTATAGAAGGTGCTCATGGGCACGTCCAACTCGTAGCCCAGCCCCTGCACGTCGACGATCACTTGCGGCGGCTGCTTCTCGATCAACTTGCCGCTCAAACGACCTATCACCGGACCAGCCTGCCTTTCTTCATGCGATATCCGGCGGTCACCAAAGCGCCCATGCCCATGCCGCCGTGAGCGTGGCAGATGGCGCAGGCCAATGCATCCGCGGCATCGGCTTGCGGGGCCACCGGCAGGTAAAGCAGTCGTCTAACCATTTCTTGCACCTGTTCTTTCCGCGCGTGACCGTTCCCGACCACCGCTTGTTTGACTTGCAAAGCGGTATATTCGAAGACTGCTAATTTGTCCGCCACCGCCGCGCAGATCGCCACCCCGCGCGCCTGTCCTAGCAGCAATGTCGATTGCGGATTGATGTTCACGAATACTTTTTCCACCGCCACATGCTGGGGCCGGTAGGCGCCGATGATTTCGCGCAGCCCCTCCCAAATAGTTTTCAGCCGCGCCGGCAGATCGTCATCTTTGGTTTTAATGCAACCGCTTGCGATATAGATCAAGCGGTCGGACTTTTCGAGCACTCCGAAACCCGTTGCGCGCAAGCCAGGATCCAAGCCCAGAATACGAGTCGTCGACAATGTTATTGGCTTGGCTGTGCGCCGGCGCCGAAAATTTTGGCCAGCGCTTGAAATCCGGGGCGTGTCGCAAGCGGCAACTCAGCCCCCGATCGCCGCGGTGGTATAAACGTTCTGAACGTCGTCGATGGCCTCCAAAGCGTCCAGCAATTTTTGCATTTTGAGCGCGTCGTCTCCGGCCATATCGATCTCGCTGGAAGGCTTCATGGTGACTTCGGCGAACTCGGCGGTCAGGCCCGCCTTGGCGAGTGTTTCTTTCACCTGCGTAAAATCATAGGGACCGGTAACTACTTCGAAGCTGCCGTCGTCGTTGGCGATGACATCTTCGGCGCCCGCCTCTAACGCCGCGTCCATCAGCTTGTCTTCAGCCGTTCCCGGCGCGAACATCAGTTGGCCGCAATGCTTAAACAAGAACGCGACGGAGCCATCAGTGCCGAGATTGCCGCCGTATTTCGTGAAACCATGGCGCACGTCGGCCACCGTGCGAGTCTTGTTGTCCGTCAGGCAATCCACCATCACCGCGGCGCCGGCAATACCATAGCCTTCGTAGCGAACTTCTTCGTAGCTCACGCCCTCCAACTCTCCGGCGCCGCGCTTCATGGCGCGCTCGATGGTGTCCTTGGGGATATTGTTGTCATAGGCTTTTTCGACCGCCAGCCGCAGCCGTGGATTGGAGCCGACATCGCCGCCGCCCAGGCGCGATGCAACCGTAATTTCTTTGATCAGGCGGGTGAATATTTTTCCGCGCTTTGCGTCCGTTACGGCTTTTTTGTGCTTTATATTCGCCCACTTGGAATGCCCCGCCATAAATCACCTACTCATATGTTTCTAAACATGTAATCATAACACCTTGAATCCGCTTCCATGAGTTAGGGAACCTCTGATTAAGTCCCTCGCGGTCGCGCTGGAGTTTGCCGGGTGGCAGGCGCGACGCTTTGATCGCAGTGTGGCTAGTCCACATAAGCGAGTCGCAACAAAGTCTGCCGCCCGGCAAACCCCAGCCCATGCGGGTTGGGGCGAGAAGGACTTAATCAGAGGTTCCTTAGAACAGCCATGACCGAACCCTTATTGATCGCTAAAAGCCCAGCCGATTTGTTTCTTCTGCCCAGTATGGCCAATAGGCACGGCCTCATCGCCGGCGCCACGGGCACCGGCAAGACCGTTACCTTGCAGGTGCTGGCGGAACATTTCAGCGCCATCGGTGTGCCGCTGTTCATGGCGGACGTCAAGGGCGATC
Source organism: Pseudomonadota bacterium (assembly GCA_030856925.1). Classification (GTDB taxonomy): domain Bacteria; phylum Pseudomonadota; class Gammaproteobacteria; order Burkholderiales; family JALYOK01; genus JALYOK01. Next base: position 653 of record JALYOK010000528.1, on the reverse strand, counting down.
TGACCGGCATCAGTCAAGCAGGCGGCAACAATCCCAAAGTCGCCGAGCGAGTCAAACTCCTCGGATTGACGGATCACCAACCCACCGCCTATTCCGTCACGCTATGGGACGTGTTCGGCGAGCAAGGCCATCCGGTGCGCGCCACCGTATCGGAGATGGGCCCGCTGCTGCTCGCGCGCATACTCAGTTTGAACGAGACGCAACAGGGCGTGCTCGCCATGGTGTTTAAGATTGCCGACGATAACGGCATGTTGTTGCTCGATCTGAAAGACCTGCGCGCCATGCTGCAATTCGTCGGCGACAATGCCAGCCAGTTCACTACCGAATACGGCAATGTTTCCATCGCCAGCATCGGCGCCATTCAGCGCGGACTGCTTAGCCTGGAACAACAGGGCGGCGACAAATTCTTCGGTGAACCGGCGCTGAATTTGGATGACCTCATGCAGACCGCCGACGGCGGCCGCGGCGTGATAAATATCCTGGCTGCCGACAAGCTGCTGCAATCGCCGCGAGTCTATTCGACCTTTTTGTTGTGGATGCTATCGGAACTGTACGAGCGCTTGCCGGAAGTGGGCGATGCCGATAAACCGAAGATCGTGTTCTTCTTCGACGAAGCTCACCTGTTGTTCAACGATGCGCCCCGTCACCTGTTG
>JALYOK010000428.1 GCA_030856925.1 Pseudomonadota bacterium | reverse complement strand
GCCGAGGACATCGCGAAAGGCGTGGCGCAGCGCGACGGATTTAAGTCCGCGATCGGAGATTTTTTTCAGCAGTTCAGGCAATACGTCGAGCGCGATCGAACGTTCGCGGCGGGCGCTCAACATCGAGCCATCGTGCAACAACAAAATGTCCCCTGCTTGCAGGCCCGTGACCAAGCGCTGCAACACCGGCGCCGGACTATTCGCCATGGAATCGAACCCACGCCGAGTCCACGAACTGTAGTGCAGCCCCAAACGTGCGATGACCGGATCGAGAAAGGGCGTGCGAAATCCCATGGGCGCGCGAAAAAAACGCGGCAGCGAACTTGCCGTATCGTATATGGCTTGCTGGGCGGCATCGAGCTCGCGATGCAGCCGCGATAAGCTATAGAACGCAAAACCATTGGCGTGATGCTGGGAATGATTTTCCACCGCGTGACCGCGCTTGACGATAGCTTGTATCACGCGTGGATACCTAATCGCCCGCGCGCCTACCACATAAAAACTCGCTTTTTGTCCCATTGCATCGAGCAAATCCAACACTCGCGGCGTGATCTCCGGATCGGGGCCGTCGTCGAACGTCAACGCGATTTCATTTTTTGCGACGGACGAAGGCGGTAGGCGGCGAATGTTCTCGCCGATCCAAGTGCTCCTCGGCCACATCACCGCGCCGCCTATCAACGCCTGATTGGCTGCGACCGCGGCCAGCGCCCAGGGCCAGGTCGGGGGCGCGGCGCCGACTGCAACGGCAGCCGCCGCGTGCAACGCGAACGACGCTTTGACGAATGGCGTCGGTTGCCATGGGCGGGAAAGGAGCGCGGTGCTGACGGTCATAGGCCGTCATTTTAAGGAAACCCCGATGAATTGTCCCTACATCTGTTCCGGACGGAGCTGATGATGCGAAACATAGCCTAATCCAGTGTGGTGCTCGGATCAACGGCGTCGCCGCGCCGAGCAGGCCGGCGGCTTGGTAGCCATCTCGGCGATGAATAAAATATTCTGCCCAAGCGGTTGATCTTTGGTCGTATAAGGGTTCAAGCTTCCAATTCGGGGTAGCAACGAAAAATTCCATCCTGATTGAAGGGAATACGTCGCGGCGATTCGAGGTAAGACGCGACCGAGCCACGCTGCGTGACGCGCTGGTGCAGCGCGATAAGGTGCGGGTAGTTTCGCTCCGAATGCGCCATGGTTTTTGGAAAGGCGTAGCGCATGCCTTCGATAACTTGAAACAGGGAAAGATCGACGTACGTCAGCGCGCGGCCGATGCTATAACCCGTGCCGTTGCCGTTCAGCACGCTCTCGAAATAGCCGAGAAATTTCGGAGCTCTTTCAGCCCGGAAATATTTAGCGCGCCGCTTCGCCTCCGCAACTTGCTCGTGATAGTAAAGTCTGTTCGCGATGGGATGATGGCTGTCGTGTATCTCGTCGATGAAATCGGCGATGGTCAGTTGCAACTGATGGGCCCACAAACGGCCCGCCTCGGAACCCGGCGCTAAATTGTGACGTGGGCCGAGGTATTGCAAAATGTTCGCCGTCTGTCCGATCATTAGTTTGCCCGCGCGCAAGAACGGCGGCGCGAATAGAGGACGGTTCGAGTTTTTGGCTTCCAGCAAACGCATCATCGCCGCCACGCCCATGCCGCGGCCGGATTCGCGCGCAACGTCCACATAGTGGGCGCCGGACGCCTCCAGCGCGAGGCGAACAAATTCGCCGCGTCCCTGAATTGAAGGCCAGTAGAACAGTTCATAGTGCACAGCGTTTTCTCTCCCGTTATCAAATCGCTTGCCGCGCTTCTTATCCTACCAACCAAAGAGAAAAATGACTCCCTTCTGCCTGCGGCAGAAGGGGCGGGGATGAGGGGCGGCGTGGTTTGTGTAGTGTAATGAATAACAATCTTCCACACCAAACAAAACAGGCCGCAATCGCGGCCTGTTTGCTGTCGACAAATTGACCCTAAACGATCAAGCCGTGACGACTTTCGGCTTTAGCGCATTACGGCGCAGCGGCGAAGGGTTTTTCGCATAAGCGTGGTGAGCCGCGACTTCCGCCTGGCCGATTTCGATCGGCATGCCCATGTCCGCAAGCAGCGATTCTAATGCCGACAAACACAGCAACACATTCTCAGGTTTGCACGAATAGCCCATCAAGCCAAAGCGCCAAACTTTGCCGGCCAATGGGCCCAAGCCGGCGCCGATTTCCAGGTTGTATTCTGTCAGCAAAGTGCGGCGCACGGCGGCTTCATCGATACCGGTCGGGCAATAAACGGCGTTCATCTGCGGCAGCCGATACCCTTCTTTGACGAGATATTTCAGCCCTAGCGCTTCCAATCCCGCTTTCAGCGCCAAGTGATGACGCATATGCCTCGCCCAGGAAGTTTCCAAGCCTTCTTCCCGCAGCACCAGCAGCGCTTCGTGCAACGCGAACAAACCATTGGTTGGCGCGGTGTGGTGATAAGTCCGCGTTGTGTCGCCCCAATAGCCGAGCAGCAAACTCAAATCCATGAACCAACTTTGGCCTTTTGCCTTACGCGACTTGACCTTGTCGATCACCCGTTGGTTAAAGCTGACTGGCGCCAAGCCAGGCGTGCATGATAGACATTTCTGGCTGGCGGAATACACCGCGTCGATGCCCCATTCGTCAACGTACACCGGCGTTCCCGCCAGCGACGTCACGGCATCCATGATCACCAAGCAATCATATTTGTGAGCGATCGCGGAAATCGTCTTGGCGTCGGATTCACAGCCGGTGGAAGTTTCAGCGTGGACGAACGCGACGATTTTTGCGTCGGGGTTTTTCTTCAGCGCATCTTCGATCTTGTTTGGGTCAACCGGCGCGCCCCACTCGTCATCGACGACCACCGCCTTACCACCGGTGCGTTCGACGTTCTCAAGCATGCGGCCACCAAACACGCCGTTTCGCGCAACAACCACTTTATCGCCCGGCTCGACCAAATTCACGAAGCACATTTCCATGCCCACGGAACCGGGACCGGACACGGGAAAGGTCAGCATGTTGTTCGTTTGGTAGGTATAGCGCAGCAGCGATTTCAACTCCTCCATCATCTCGACGAAGGCAGGATCGAGATAACCGATGGCCGGCACCGACATGGCCGCCAGGACGCGCGGATTGATCTCCGACGGACCCGGCCCCATCAAAGTACGCTGCGGCGGGTGGAATGAGGAGATCTTTTTGCTTGGTTGGAATTTGTTTTGCATGGGGCGCTCGGCAGCAATAAAACCGCGATTATAGCAAATGCCGTCAGCGTCGACGTTCGAGCAAATCGGTTGGTCGCGGGTAATTATTTGGCGCTAAAAAGGCCTGCCACGAGCCAACAGACATGCTCCTGTCCGGGTATAGTGGCCTGCAAGCCAAGCTGGATATGGCTCGTGGCGATATTGTATGCGGGAGGGCGAAGAATGGGACGAGGAGCATATTGACAGGAGCGAAACCTACCATACTCGGCTTCCGGCGGTGGGTTGGCTGAAGACCGCGTGGTAGGGAGTTTCCAAGAGATAATCGAGAAAAACAAAAACTACTTGATCGTATAATTATACAATCTTATAGTAATGACTATGACACGTCCGAGCCGTAACATTGACCAGTTGCTCATCTACGCTGCACGGGAGCTTTTGCCCGAAATCGGCGCGCGGGATTTGTCTATTCGCCGGTTGACCGAGCGCGCAGGTGTGAACCTCGGAATGTTTCATTACCACTTCAAGACGCGCGAGAACTTTCTCTCCATCGTGCTGCAGGGTATGTACGAAGAGATGTTCTCCCGGCTCACGTTTCAGGCCCATGCCGATCGGCCGTCGCTGGAGAATTTGCGCGCGGCGGTCAACGTGCTTGGGAGCTTCGTGCGCGACAACCGTCACCTGCTGCTGCGGCTGATGCCGGATGCCATGGCGGGCGAACCGATCGCGCGGCAATTTTTTCGGA
>JALYOK010000422.1 GCA_030856925.1 Pseudomonadota bacterium | reverse complement strand
CGGCAGTGCTGTTTGTGGTGACGATCGGGACGCGTATTTTTCGAAAGCTTAAACGATGAATCGTTCGTGCACCTGTGTCGCGGAATACGGCCGGATGACTTATTACATTGGAAACTTCGGTTTGCTGAATTTTGCGCGATACTCCCGGCAACTTTTCTCCCCTGTCACGGAGTCAAAATCATCGTCCACTTTCGAAGATATGCCCGTTTGCCATGCGCGAATTTTTTCGTCTAACCCTGGTTCGCACGGGATTTCTGCTCATTAGCTGTGGTTGCGGGGCACCTCTGGTTTTTGCTTGGCATGCCACGCCACGACGCGCATGGATATTGCCTCGCAGAGCATGCCTTGCCAGGAAGCAAGCGGGATGCGTGAGGTGGCGTCGTCCGAGGTGGAGGGATGGGTTTCGCCATCGCTCTACCCATGTTACGGACTACGCATGATGGACTAACGCTGAGCGCCCATCTCAGTGGCGAGGGCAAGGCTGCGATCGGCGTCCTGCTTGGCTTTCACGGCATCCCATGGGGCGGGCAGCCATCCTTGTAGATTTTCGAGGGTTATCATCATCAGCGCGCGTATCCAGGTGTCGCGCTCATTGAGGCAGGGTATGAAATGGTAATCCTTGCCGCCCGCGCTGAGAAACGTAGCGCGGGCTTCGAGGGCGATTTCCTCCAACGTTTCGAGGCAATCGGCGGTGAATCCGGGACAGGTGATGTCGATGCGCTTGACGCCGGCTTTGCCGAGTTTCTCCAGCATCGGCGCGGTGTAGGGTTCGAGCCACTTGGCTTTGCCGAAACGCGATTGGAAGGTGACAATGTAGTCGTCCTTCTTAAGGTGCAGCGCCTCGGCCAGCAAACGCCCGGTCTTGCGGCATTCGCAGTGATAGGGATCGCCCTTGTCGAGGCTGAAACGCGGGACACCGTGAAAGCTCATGACGAGTTTTTCCCCGCGGCCATTTTTATTCCAGTAGTCGCGGATATTTTGCGCCAGGGCAGCGATGTAGCCGGGGTGATCATGGTAGTGACGCACGGTGCGGATCGCGGGTTGATTGCGCCAGACTTTTAATTCATCGAACACGCGGTCGAAACCCGTTGCCGTCGTGCTAGCTGCATACTGCGGGTAAAGCGGCAGCAGCAGAATGCGATCGCAAAACTGCGCACGCAGTTTCGCCAACCCCGCCGCGATCGATGGATTGCCGTAACGCATACCGACTTCGACGACAATCGGCGCGGAGTTGGTCCGTTCGCCGAGATAGCCTTGCAACAGGAGCGCTTGCCGTTGGGTAATAACGCGTAGCGGCGAGCCGTCCTTAGTCCAAATTTGGGCATACCTCGCCGCCGATTTCGCCGGTCGCGTGCGCAAAATAACACCATGCAAAATCGGCCACCAGACTATGGGCGGAATTTCCACCACCCGTGGATCGCTCAAGAATTCGCGCAGATAACGCCGCGTCGCGGATGGCGTGGGCTCGTCGGGCGTGCCGAGATTGATAAGCAGAACGCCAATGTTATTGATGGCGCCGTGTGGGTAGATGGGTTCAGGAGACATGAAGAAAAGGATGAAGGATGAACTAAGAAGGATGAAGGCGGAAGGATGAAGGATGAGAAAAACTCCGGTCATTCTCCGCGAGCCGTTTCAAATTGGCCGAACTAAGAAAGATTACCGTCGCCCTTTCTGGGCTACTTTCATGGTTCATCCTTCCGCCTTCATCCTTGTAACTACTGTTGCGACAGCGCACTCGATAGCAACTTCGCCGTCACGTCAACAACCGGAATGACGCGCTCATAGGCCATGCGGGTCGGGCCGATGACGCCGACGGTGCCGACCACTTGACCGTCGATTTCGTAGGGCGCGGTGACGACGCTGTATTCGTCCAACGAGACGAGACCGGATTCGCCGCCGATGAAAATCTTTAATCCGGGCGCCTGCGAGCTATCGTTGAGGATTTGCATGAGTTGGGTTTTTTGCTCGAATACCTCGAACAATTTTCGGAGGTTCGACACGTTCGCCGACAAATCGTCGACGCGCAGCAAATTACTTTCGCCGGACAACACGAAGGCATCGCGTTGCTCCGCCATGCGTTCGCCGCCGGCGGCGAGCATGGCTCGCATGAGCTTCGACATATCCTGGTGCAACTGTTCAAGCTCGCGTTGAATTTTCAACCGCATTTCATCGAAGGTGGAACCGACATAATGTTGATTGAGATAGTTCGCCGCTTGCGTCAGCTCGCTCGGCGAATAATTATGGTCGGTGCGGATGATCCGATTTTGCACGTCGCCGTCGCTGGTCACCATGATCAGCAGCACACGTTTATCGGAGAGACTCAAAAATTCCAAATGCTTCAGCGATTGGCTGCGCCGTTTGGGCGTCATCACCACACCGGCGAATTTGCTGAGATCCGATAACAACTGCGACGCCGACGCCACTAAGCGCTGCGGATCGGAAGGATTCAGTTGACCCTCCAACTGATGCATTTCGTCTTCTTCCAGCGGCCTGATGATCAGCAAGGTATCGACGAAAAAACGATAGCCGCGTGGCGTCGGAATGCGACCGGCTGAGGTGTGGGGGCTGGCGATGAAGCCTAACTCCTCCAAATCCGCCATAATGTTGCGGATCGACGCCGGCGAAAGTTCCAACCCGGAAAACTTCGCCAGCGCGCGTGAACCGACCGGCTGGCCGTCGCTGATATAGCGTTCAACCAGAAACTTGAGCAGAATTTGCGCGCGTTCATTCAGCATCGCCTTATTCTAACAAACTCTTTGCGACCCCTTACGATTGGATTTGCGGGCTACACATCGCGCCGCAAAGGCGGTATAACAGGAGCCGGTATCCTAAGACACCACAAGGAGCGCTGCCATGGAACAACACCATAATCGCACGGGAAAAACCACTGTTGCGTTTGATGGAACCTTACTCGCCGTCGATAAAGCGTATTGGTCTGCGGGTGGAGCGAATTGGAATTCCACCAGTAAGTTGCAGGAATTGCAGGCAACGGCAAAACAGATGTTGGCCCTAGCAGTTCGTTGAATTTCGCATGATTTTGATAGCACGCTGCTTCGTATTTTTGAACGTATGAATTTTCACCCGTTTTGCGTACGTCGCGGCACGCAAATGGACACGTTAGCCACTTATTTTTGCTGTATTCCCTGGTTTTCCGGGGGCGCTATCCACTGCAGACGTACCTATCCTGTCGCGGCCAATGGCGAACTGG
>JALYOK010000418.1 GCA_030856925.1 Pseudomonadota bacterium | reverse complement strand
CCGTTCCTTACCGTCGAACAAGGCGTCGAACGATATGTGCCTGAGCTGTCGAAAAAATAACGCCTGCAACGTTGTGAATTTGGGCCACTGGGATTACAGTGTCCAGCGCAGTAGAAACAAATAGCGTCTCGCGCTGCAGATCGCGAAGACATTGTTCAATCGCGATCTTTTTGGGAGTGGCTATGAAAAACTTTCTGCTGATATGGGGCTTGTTGTTGGTGTTTTATGGATCGAGCTTCGCGGTCGACTTAAATAAGGCAACCCAAGCGGAACTGGAAGCACTTAAGGGTATCGGTCCCGTGAAAGCGAAGGCCATCATCGCGTATCGCAACACCCACGGCGCGTTCAAGTCCGCTGATGATCTGGACAAGGTGAACGGCGTGGGCAAGGGGATCATCGAAAAGATTGGCGCAGACGTCACCATCGATGGCCGGCCGCTCGGTATGCTGACCGCGGGTGACGAACCCGCCGACAGGAAAACCACCAAAGCCAAAAAGGCCGATGATGACGCCGAGCCTAAGGCAGCGCCGGTCGCAGCACCGGCCGATGCGAAGCCAGTAAATATCGACAGGAAGAACAAAAAATAAGGCCGGCTGGAAAGCCTTGCCCATACTGGATCGCAGCCATGCCATGCCTGACGTGCGCACGGGTATTGATTGTTAGGCCGATCGTTAGTTTCAACCTGACACCGCCTTGGAACGGTCCGGCGGGGTTCTATTCTTTTGGTATTTGAGCAAGCGCATCGTATGGAACCCTATGCGATAATTTGCCCTGTAGATCCCTTCTGAACCCAGCATGTACAAGACTCTCGAAGATTTCGTCGGTGAAACGCCCTTGGTGCGTTTACAGCGCATACCGGGCAACACCAGCAACGTTCTACTCGCCAAATTGGAGGGCAACAATCCCGCGGGTTCCGTCAAAGACCGCCCGGCGCTTTCCATGATCGTCCATGCAGAGAAGCGCGGCACGATCAAGCCCGGCGACACCTTGATTGAAGCCACCAGCGGCAACACCGGCATCGCGCTGGCGATGGCAGCAGCGATGCGCGGCTATCGCATGATTCTGGTCATGCCCGAGAACCAAAGCCTGGAACGGCGCCAGACCATGCGGGCATTCGGCGCGGAGTTGGTGTCGACGCCCAAGACCGGCGGCATGGAAACGGCGCGCGACGTGGCGGAGAGAATGCAGGCGGAAGGCAAGGGGTTGATCCTCGACCAGTTCGCGAATCCCGACAATCCGCTCTCCCATTACGAGGGAACCGGTGCGGAGATTTGGCGCGATACAGAAGGCAAAGTCACTCACTTTGTTGCGACTATGGGGACGACGGGGACAATCATGGGTACGTCGCGATTCCTCAAGGAAAGAAATCGGGCAATTCAGATCATAGGCGTTCACCCGAAGGATGGCGCCAATGTTCCGGGCATCCGCAAGTGGCCTCCCGAATATCTGCCAAAAATTTTCGATCGCGAGAGAGTTGACCGCGTCGTGGAAGTGAGCCAGCCCGAAGCGGAGGAGATGACGCGGCGCCTGGCGCGCGAAGAGGGTATTTTCGCCGGCATTTTCTCAGGCGGCGGACTGGCCGTCGCACTCAAAATTTCCGCCGAAGTCGAGAATGCCGTTATCGTGCACGTGGTTTGTGATCGCGGCGATCGCTACCTATCGACCGGTGTCTTTCCCGAATAACGGCCCGATGTTCACTCGGGTGTCGCCGGTCGTTTTGTTAGCCGTTATTTACTGTTTAGCGGCGCCTTGTTTCGCGCTCACCCGAATCTCAATCACCGCCGACGAAATTTCCAGCGCCAGCCTCAACGCGAAACGCGTCGCGGCGTCGGTGCGACTGACTGAGCCCGCGGGCGAGCTCAGTGTCAAGTTCGGCGAAATCTCTAGCAACGGCAAGCGGTTGGCCGACACGGAAATTTCGTGTGTGCGTTTAACGATTACGACTACGGGTATCTCGTGTAAGGAGGGCAAACTCAAGCAATCGGGCGAAATAATCCCGCTTACTTTTCAGTTCGCGAACAGCAAGACATTTAGCATTGCGCTGCAATCGAAAAACGAATCCTGGCAAATCAATTCGCGTCTGGCCGGCAGCGATTGGAATGCTACGCTTGACGTAAAGAACGGCGCCGTCATGCGC
>JALYOK010000391.1 GCA_030856925.1 Pseudomonadota bacterium | reverse complement strand
CCCGACGAGCGTAACTCATTGATGTACCGAAGGTTTCGAAAACGAACTGTAGAAGATGGGTCAAAGTCGCCTGGATGTTCCTTGTTTGTGACAAAACTGCCGTCGACATATACCCGCTGACAGCCGGCCGCTTTTAACGCGAACAAGACTGCCTTCAACCCTTCCATCAACTTGCGCCGATGAGGCGTGTCGCCGAACCGGCAGCGATTTCTTCCCAGGCTGCTGGGTGGATGCCCGGCGGTAGATTGCCGGTCTCTAGGAGCCTGTCGGACTTAAAGGAAATCGGCTGCAAAAGCCGCTGAGCGGTCCATGGCCCTAGGCCACCTCGTATTTCGCCGCTTTCTTGGGCAATAGAACCACTATTGCCCGGCGAAATCGTCAAAATCTGTCCTCGCTCAGCACCTTTTTCGCTGCGATTCTTTAAGTCCGACAGGCTCCTAGGTCAAAGTTCGGTATCACAACACAATTATAATGTTGTGTTATAGGGATTTCACGTGTTTGCTCATTCCCTTGCCCGCCGAGGGTTGGATGCGATAGCAGAAAGGTGGTAACTTGCCCACATGTTTGCACGGGCCTTCTCTGTCGCGTACCGGATTCCGTGGGTGAAACGGTTGCTCTGGCGCGAGTGGTATCAGTTCTTGGCACTCCGCTACCGGCAGGACCGGTGGACGTTCATGAACTATGGCTATCGTCCGATCGATGCCGCACCCCTCGCACTAGCATCCGAGGATGAGCCGGACCGATCTTGCATCGAACTCTATGACTTGGTCACGCAAGGCATAGACCTAAGCGGGCGAGAGGTCTTGGAAATCGGGAGCGGGCGAGGCGGCGGCGCCTCATTCGTGTCCCGATACCACTCGCCGCACCGAATGGTAGGCGTGGACCTGTCGCCCCGTGCCGTGGCGCTGTGCCGCGAGCGGCATTCGGTTCCTGGCTTGTCCTTCGAAGTGGGAGACGCGGAGTCCCTTGCTTTTGCGGGCGCGTCGTTCGATGCAGTGCTTAACGTGGAATCGTCCCATTGCTATGGCGACTTGGATGCGTTCCTGCGCGAGGTGCGGCGCATATTGCGCCCAGGTGGCTACTTTCTCTATGCAGATTTCCGTAGCCGGACGGAAGTGGAGGCCTGGCGCGCCAAACTGCTCGCCATGGGCTTGAAGCTGGTATCCGAGCGGGATATCACACCCGGTGTCGTGGCCGCGTTAGATGCCGATGACGAATCGAAGCGAGGCTTAATCCGATCCCAGGTGGATCGGCCCCTAGTGCGATTGTTCGGGCAATTCGCGGCGCTACGGGGCAGCACGCTATACAATGAGTTTCGCGGCGGTGCGGTCGAGTACCGCGCCTTCGTATTTCAGAAGGATTGCGCATAGATCTGCCTCGCCCGGTAAAATACGGCACAGGCCAGAAACATACGCGTTACCCGCTTCGATTTCTTATTCGCGCAATGAGCCGCGCACTGTCTATTAAGCATCTGATTGGAGGAGAGATGAACTACAGGTTACTCGCTGTGCTGGTCAGCACAGGGTGCTGGAGTGCGAACTCAGGCGAGCTCACCGACGACCGATTGCTCGGCGCGGCGCAGGACAACGCGAATTGGCTCATGTACAGCCGCGATTACACCAATCAGCGCTTCTCGCCCCTGGCACAGGTCAACACCGACAATGCCAAGCGCCTGGCGCCAAAGTGGATTTACCAGAGCGGGGTGTCGTCGACGTTCCAATCCTCGCCCATCGTCGTCGACGGCGTCATGTACATATCGTTGCCTTTCAATCACGTAGTGGCGCTCCAAGCGCAAACCGGCAAAGAACTGTGGCGCTATGAGCACAAGCGCCGCACGCAGAAGATGTGCTGCGGGCCGGCGAATCGCGGCGTAGCGGTGGCTTACGGCAAAGTGTTCATGGGCACGGTGGATGCGCGATTGGTTGCGCTGGACTCACACAGCGGCAAACTCTTGTGGGATGCCAAACTCGTCGACGACCTCGAGGGCGAAACGGAGGACACCGCCCAGCTCGCGAAGGACGATCCGCGGCGCCAGCAGCGCGTGACGGGCTCCACCGGCGTCGGCGCGAACATGGCGCCTGTCGTTTACAAAGGTAAAGTTATCGTCGGTATCACCGGTGTAGGCTATGGATTGCATTTGGATTCCGATCGCCCCGGCGCACCGCTCGGCGCGGTCATCGGCATCGCCGGACAGAGTCAGCGCGCGGGGTTTTATGCCG
>JALYOK010000362.1 GCA_030856925.1 Pseudomonadota bacterium | reverse complement strand
CTTAGGCTCAGGCCCATGAGGCTAGAAGTCCTCGGCTGCAGTGGCGGGATCGGCGGCGCGCTCCGCACGACCGCGTTGTTGGTGGATGACGACGTTTTGATCGATGCGGGAACCGGCGCCACCGACCTCAGCCTAGAGCAGTTGGCGCGGATCGATCATGTGTTTTTGACTCATTCCCATTTGGACCATATCGCGGCGATTCCCTGGATAGTGGACACGGTAGGCAGCGAGCGCGACCAACCCCTGGTGGTGCACGCATTGGCTGCAACCATCGATACGCTCAAGGATCATATTTTCAACTGGAGCATTTGGCCCGACTTTTCGCGCTTACCGAATTCGCAGCAACCCTACCTGCGCTTTGAGTCGATTACCACGGGCGGGAAGGTCAATCTGGCCGGACGGACGTTTGTAGCAAGCCCTGCCAATCATGTTGTGCCGGCGGTCGGATATCGCATCGACAGCGGCCACAACAGTCTGATTTTTAGCGGCGATACCGCAGCCAACGACGACTTGTGGCGGATCGCCAACCAGTGCGAAAACTTGCGCTATTTGCTAATCGAAACAGCGTTTGCCAATCGCAATAGATCTATAGCTGACGCTTCGAAACACCTGTATCCCACTCAATTGGCGGCTGAGCTCAAGAAGTTCACAGGCCATGCGGAAATTTTCATTACCCACCTGAAGCCCGGACAAGAGGATGAGATTATGGCTGAAATCTCGGCGTTGATGAGCGCGCGACAACCACGACGATTGCTGCAGGGACAGGTGTTTGAGTTTTGACGACGGCAGTAGCGATGCCGCCGGCCGGGGGGCTAGAATTTGCTTACAATCATTAAATGTCTTTTTTTGAAATGCAAAAGGACTACTCTAATTCGACTGACCGCGTAAAGTAGGATCAAAAATGAGCGCTGTATTGCCAAACGCCCTAACCGGTCGCGACTTGAAGCCGACCGCACTCATCGATTTCGCCAAAAAACTTCAAAACTTTGCAGATGTAGCGCAATCAGCTACCAACCTCGAGGAATTGATGACGGAAGTCAGCACCGAAATTTGCGAGTGGTTCGAAGCCGATCGCCTTACCGTCTACACGCTTACGGAGGACAAGGTTTCATTAATTTCTCGCGTCAAGACCGGACTGACGTCCTCCAAGGACCTCAAGCTGCCCATTACCGAGACCAGCATTGCCGGTTATTGCGCGTACCACAAAGCCGTCTTCAAGGTTAACGACGCTTACGACGAGGCCGAGCTAAAAAAATATAATCCTCGCATGCATTTCTTGAAGGAGGTCGATCGCCGCACCGGTTATCGCTCTCATCAAATGCTGCTCGCCCCGGTGTTGAGCAGCGACGACCGGCCGCAGCTTTTGGGTGTGTTGCAACTCATCAATACTACTACCGGGATGCCCTTTGCGGATGCTGACCTGGCGAGGATAACCGAATTGGCCAAGGTGTTGGCGATCGCGTTTCGCCCGCGCCAAGTGTCGCAACAGATCGGCACTAAATACGACTTTCTGGTCACCGATAACGTAATTTCCGCCGGTGAACTGGATTTGGCGGTGCGTTCCGCCCGCCGCAAAAATGACGATATCGAAGAAGTATTGATCGAGGAATTTCAGATCAAGTCTTCTATTATTGGGCAAGCCCTGGCGAAGTTTTTCCAGGTCAAGTACGAACCGTATCGGTCCGACCGGGTGAAGTTGATGGATCTCCTTCGCAACATCAAGCGCGAGTATGCGGCTAGCGCCCAGTGGATTCCCATCGAAGAGAATAAGGACGGCCTGTTATTAATGACGACCGATCCGGAAAAGATCCGGGCGTCGCACGTTGCGCGTAACGTTTTCCCAAAGCATAAACTCGTTTTCTCGGTCACGACTCAGCGCGAATTTGTTCAGACGCTGGATCAATTCTTTTCCGACAGCGCCACTGGTGGCGGCACTATCGACGAAATGTTGTCGACCATGGATCAGGAAATCGGCGACGAGGCGTTAGCGGCAGAAGACGTCTCTGCGGCGTCCGACAACGAACTGGTGAAGTTTGTAAACAAAGTGATTATCGACGCTTATAACCAAGGCGTATCGGATATTCATATCGAGCCCTATCCCGGTAAAAACAAGACTGAGATCCGGTTTCGAAAAGACGGCGCGCTGATGCTGTACATTGAGGTGCCTTCAAGTTATCGGGCGCCCTTGGTCACGCGTCTGAAGATTATGTGCGACCTCGATATCTCCGAACGACGCAGACCCCAAGACGGCAAGATCAAGTTCAGGAAATATGGCCCATTGGATATCGAGTTACGGGTTGCCACGATCCCAACCGCCGGTGGGCTGGAAGATGTCGTCATGCGTATTCTGGCGGCAGGCGAGCCGTTGCCTTTGAGCAAACTTGGCCTGTCCAAGCGTAACGAGGAAAACCTAAAAAAGGTTATCAGTAGGCCGTACGGACTATTCTTTTGTTGCGGCCCGACGGGTTCCGGTAAAACGACGACCTTGCACTCGGTCCTCAAGCACATCAATACGCCGGAGACCAAAATTTGGACTGCGGAAGACCCGGTCGAGATTACCCAAAAGGGTCTGCGTCAGGTTCAGATGAACAATAAGGCCGGCTTGAATTTTTCCACTGCAATGCGCGCGTTTTTGCGCGCCGACCCGGATGTCATCATGGTGGGTGAGATGCGCGACAAGGAAACGACACAGATCGGCATCGAGGCGTCGTTGACCGGGCACTTGGTATTCTCGACCCTGCATACCAACAGCGCGCCGGAAAGCATTATTCGTTTACTCGATATGGGTATGGATCCTTTCAACTTTGCCGATGCCATCCTCGGCATTCTCGCGCAGCGATTGGCAAAGCGGATGTGCGCCAACTGCAAAAAGCCCTATGTAGCGACCCAGGACGAGATCAAGCGTTTGTTGACCGAATATTGCGAGGAACTGACCAACACCGCTGACTGGAAAAGCGATCCCCAGGGATCTTTCCGAAAAGTTTACGAAGAATGGGTGAAAGAATT
>JALYOK010000336.1 GCA_030856925.1 Pseudomonadota bacterium | reverse complement strand
CCATTCATTCACCACGCGAAGGCACGATTGAGGAAGTGTTCTACAAAGTCGACGACATCGTCGCAGCGGATGCAACGCTGTTCGGGTTCGAATCAGCGTCCAATTAAACAACGACCGCGCCTCGGCGCGGATTCAGAGCACCGGGCAGCGACGTGACACTAGGCCAGCCCCCAGACGGGCGCCGCAGCAGTTTGGCGACAAATCCCTAACCGTCATTTAGCGGATGACGCCATCGTAAACCCGGAAAGCGCGCATAGTCGCGATCGGTGGTAATCCATTCAGCGCCCGCCTCGATTGCTAGCGCAGCAAAGTACGCGTCCGGCACAAGATTTCCTTTTGCGCCAACCGCGCGCACCAGTTGATCGAAGATAGACCAGTGTCGATCTCCCGCTGCAACTAACAAGCAGTTTGGCTGATCCCTGATCTGGTTGGCAAATGCCAGCGCCGTATCCAGCGGCGACGGGTCAGCAAACACTTTCGGATGTGTAACGATCCGCAAGAATCCGCTTAGCGCGAGATCGCTCACGCCGAAGGATGCCGGCGATTGCATCACGGCGCTGAGCCAGCGCCGATAGCGCGAGTGGTTCTCCGCATCCTTGCGGTGGGCGTAGACTAGAACGTTAACGTCGGTAAGGATCACGTATTCTCCAGGGCGTCCAGCAGAGCCACGCTGTCATCCAGATCTATTCCGGGCTGTAAGCCCTTTTCGCCGTATGTCTGCAATTCAGCTTTCGCAGCGCGCACCCGCTTACTACGCCGCGCCAATGCCTCGCGCACGGCGTCTTCGATGAACGCGGTAACACTCGTGCGTGAATCGGCCGAAAGGCGCTTGACGCGCACCAACAGGTCGTCTGGCAGATTGATAGTGGTTCTCATGCATCAAAGCATATGCGTATAGCATATTGATGTCAAACAGCCAATTGCGATAGTTTTGGATAGAAGGGAAGCGGCGACAGGCGAGATTGCTTCGTCGCTAACAAACACTTCTCGCAACGACACATCGAAACCCGATATTTGGCTGGGCACTCGCTGGGCATACTACGGTAAGTTCAAGTTCTTAAGCGAGATGAGATTAAAGCCACGTAGACACCAGCCGTCCCGGCAACGATCGGCCGAACTCCTCGAGGTATTGATCAAACCAAGATTCCGGTACGGTATAATTTATTTTTTGCTTACAGGACACCGAAATGGCCGCCACCCTAGATTACCTTGCCGACCACCGCCAACCGGCAAAGATTATTCCCACGGTGAAATTGTTGATCAACGGCGAGTTTGTCGAGTCCCACAGCACCGAGTGGCGCGACATCATTAATCCCGCAACCCAAGAGGTGTTGGCTCGCGTGCCGTTCGCGACGGCCGAGGAAGTCAATGCGGCGATCGAGGCCGGCAGAGTCGCGTTCAAGACTTGGAAAGACACGTCCATTTCGACTCGGGCGCGGGTATTTCTAAAGCTGCAGCAACTGATCCGTGAAAACATGGTTTCCCTCGCGGAAGGCCTGACCGCCGAGCAAGGCAAAACCTTGGTGGATGCGGAAGGCGATGTGTTCCGCGGTTTGGAAGTGGTGGAGCACGCCTGCGCGATCGGCAATCTGCAATTGGGCGAATTCGCCGAGAATGTAGCCTCCGGCGTCGATACGTATTCTATCCGTCAGCCGCTTGGCGTATGCGCGGGCATCACGCCGTTCAATTTCCCCGCCATGATTCCGCTGTGGATGTTCCCGATGGCGATCGTATGCGGCAACACATTTGTGCTGAAGCCGTCGGAGCAAGTGCCGATGACCTCGATGCTGCTCGCCGAACTTGCCCTTCGAGCAGGTTTGCCGCCGGGCGTGCTCAATGTCGTGCACGGCGGCAAAGAGGTCGTCGATCTGTTGTGTACCCATAAAGACATCAAGGCCGTGTCGTTCGTCGGATCATGCCACGTCGGCGAGCACGTCTATCACCTCGGCAGCAAGCATGGCAAGCGTGTACAGAGCATGATGGGCGCGAAGAATCATTGCGTGGTCATGCCGGACGCGAACAAGGATCAAACTCTGAACGCCTTGGCTGGCGCGGCTTTCGGCGCGGCCGGCCAGCGCTGTATGGCAATTTCGGTGAGCGTGATGGTGGGTGAGGCGAACAAATGGATTCCGGATTTGGTCGCAAAAGCGAAGAGCCTCAAAGTCGCGGCGGGA
>JALYOK010000272.1 GCA_030856925.1 Pseudomonadota bacterium | reverse complement strand
CACTCCCTGGTAGCCCAACTCGTCGATCAAATCGAATAGAAACGGATAGTTCACTTCACCCACGTCCGGCTCGTGTCGTCCAGGCGTGCCGGCGATTTGGTAATGACACACGATGTCGCGATAGTCTCTGATCTTCTGCGCCAGATTGCCTTCCATGACCTGGCAGTGGTAGAGATCCTGCTGTAAAAATAAATTGTCGCTGCCGACGCGGTCGATGATCTCGCGCGCTTGCGCCTGAGTGTTTAAAAAGTATCCGGGAATATCGTAGTAGTTGATCGGCTCGATCAGTGCACGGACGTTCTCCTTCGCCAAACGCGCGGCCGCATGGCGCAGGTTTGTAATGAAGACTTCAAGCAGGGTTTCTCGGCCAATGCCGGCCGGTGCGATGCCGGCCATGACGTGTATCTGCTTACAATTGAGCGCCTTGGCGTAATCAATGGCGCGCTCCACCGAGGCGGCGAACGCGTCTTCCCGCCCGGGCAAGATGGCTTGGCCGCGCTCGCCTTTCTCCCAATCTCCCGGCGGCAAATTGAAAAGCGCTTGAGTCAAGGCGTTTTGCCTTAAACGCGCCGCGATTTCGCTCGGCGCGTGCTCATACGGAAACAAGAATTCCACCGCGCGAAACCCGGCGTCCGCCGCGGCGGCGAAGCGGTCTAGAAACGCGACTTCGGTGAACATCATGGATAAATTAGCGGCGAATTTAGGCATCGGGAGTGTCTTTGTGACGTGTTAAAATTAGAGGTCAAAATCATAACGGCGTGACGTTCGCGCATCGTATCATGGGTAAATCCGAATCGTTCTCCCCGCTGCTGGAAAAAGACGCGCTGGTCGCCAAACTCAAGGCGATCATGCCGGCGGCCAACGTGTTATCCGCCGGCGAGGACCTCAAGCCCTATGAGACCGACGGTCTCACGGTTTATCGCGAAACACCGTTGACGGTCGTGTTACCGGAGACAGAAGAACAAGTCCAGCAAATCCTAAAGCTATGTCACGCAAGCAACGTGCCGGTAGTGGCCCGTGGCCAAGGCACTGGCTTGTCCGGCGGCGCGATGCCTCATGCTCAAGGCGTGTTGCTGTCAATGACCAAGTTTATGCGCATTCTCTCGGTGGATCCGCTGGCGCGGATCGCGCGAGTGCAACCGGGCGTGCGTAATCTCGCCATTTCGGAAGCAGTGGAGCCCTATGGACTGTATTACGCCCCGGATCCTTCGAGCCAGATCGCCTGTTCCATTGGCGGCAACGTGGCGGAAAATTCCGGCGGCGTGCATTGTTTGAAGTATGGCCTGACGGTGCACAACATTCTCAAGCTAAGGGTCATCACTATCGAAGGCGAACTGCTGGAAATCGGCTCGGAGGCCCTCGATGCGGCGGGCTACGATTTGCTTGCATTACTCACCGGCTCGGAAGGCATGCTCGCCGTGACCACCGAAGTGACGGTGAAACTATTGCCCAAGCCGGAGTTTGCCCAAGCCATACTCGCCGCATTCGACGATGTGGAAAAAGCGGGCGCCGCCGTCAGCAACATTATTGCCGGGGGCATCATTCCGGCCGGATTGGAAATGATGGATAAGCCGGCCATTCGCGCCGCGGAGGACTTTATCCACGCCAGCTATCCGCGCGACGCCGAAGCGATCTTGCTGTGTGAATCCGACGGCACGGCGGAAGACGTGGGCGAGGAAATGGCGCGAATGAAAGAAATATTGGAGCAATCCGGCGCCATCGAAGTGCGCTTCTCCCAGGACGAGGCACAGCGGCTAAAATTCTGGGCGGGCCGCAAGGCGGCGTTCCCGGCGGTTGGGCGTATTTCGCCGGATTACTATTGCATCGACGGCACCATCCCGCGTAGGACGCTGCCTTTCGTGTTGCGGCGAATTTACGAGTTTACCGAAGCAGCCGGCCTCAAAGTGGCAAACGTATTCCACGCCGGCGACGGCAATCTGCATCCCTTGATTTTGTTCGATGCCGGCAAACCCGGTGATCTGGAAAAAACCGAAAGACTTGCTGGCCAAATACTCGAACTCTGCGTCGAAGTGGGTGGCACCATTACCGGAGAACACGGTGTGGGCATTGAAAAAATTAATCAGATGTGTGTGCAGTTCACCGATCAGGAACGGGAACTCTTTCACGGCATCAAAGCCGCCTTTGATCAAAAGGGTTTGCTCAACCCCGGCAAAGCCGTGCCGAGCTTACATCGCTGCGCGGAATTCGGCGCCATGCACGTACACAAAGGTCAAGTAAAGTTTCCCGACCTTCCCCGCTTTTAAGGAAGTTCTGACTAAGTCCGATTTCGTCGTGATACTGCGTTACTCACAAAAAATACCTCCTTACATATTGTCCATATGCGGCGTCGATATTTTTTGCTCGCGCCTTGTCTCGCTTAGAACTCGAACTTAGTCAGAGCTTCCTTAGCTTTACCTCCATGGAAAATACGCACGCGCAGTTGAAGGAACGCATTCGCGACGCTGCCGCCAACGAAACGCCGCTCGAAATCCTCGGCGGGGGAAGCAAAGTGTTCTACGGCCAGCCGGTTCGCGGCGAAGCTTTAGACGTCAAAGCCTATCGCGGCATCATCGAATATGAACCAAGCGAACTGGTAATTTCCGTTCGCGCCGGCACGCCACTCTCCGAAGTCGAGGCCGAACTCGCGGAACGCGGCCAAATGCTGCCGTTCGAGCCGCCTTATTTCGGTGGTAACGCGACCATCGGCGGGTGCGTCGCCGCTGGTTTGTCCGGCCCGGCGCGCGCTTATCGCGGCTCGGTTCGCGATTTTGTATTAGGCGTGCGCATTATCGACGGCCAGGGCCGCGATCTGCGCTTCGGCGGCAAAGTGATCAAGAACGTCGCCGGTTATGACACCTCGCGTTTGATGGTCGGCGCCCTCGGCACTCTCGGCGTGATCACGGAAATCTCCTTCAAGATCCTGCCCCGGCCGGTCACGGAAGAGACTATTCTATTCGACCTGCGCGCCCGAAAAGCAATCGAGCAGATCAATCGTTGGGCGGCACAGCCGTTGCCGTTATCCGCCACGTATCATGCCGGAGATCGGCTCTGGGTGCGCCTCTCCGGCACGTCTAGCGGCGTGTCTGCAGCGCGTAAAAAGCTTGGCGGTGAAACGGTGGCGAGTCCTGACAAGTTCTGGCGGGATGTGCGCGAACACAACCATGAATTTTTTGCGGGGTCGTCTCCGCTGTGGCGGTTATCGATACCGCCGGTTGCCGCCCCGATCGAATTAAGCGGCACGCAAGCAATGGAATGGGGCGGCGCAGAGCGCTGGCTGGCAAGCGATGAGCAACATCAGACCATTCGAAAAATCGTCGACGAATTGGGCGGACACGCAACCCGCTTCAAGAATGATCGCGGTGCTGGCGCGGTGTTTCATCCGCTCGCGCCCGCCATCGCGGTCATTCATCGCCGTCTAAAAACCACCTTCGATCCGCAGGGGATTTTGAATCCCGGCCGGCTCGACAATTTTTGATCATGCAAACAACACTCACCGATTCATTCAAACAAACTCCCGACGGCGAAGAGGCTGCAGCGATCGTGCGCACCTGCGTGCATTGTGGTTTCTGCCTCGCCACGTGCCCGACCTATCAGTTGCTCGGCGACGAACTCGATAGCCCGCGCGGTCGAATTTACCTGATTAAGCAATTGCTCGAAGGCGAGGACGTCAGTAAAAAAACGCAATTGCATCTGGATCGTTGCCTGACGTGCCGCGCCTGCGAATCCACTTGTCCATCGGGCGTAAAGTACGGCCGTCTGGTCGACATAGGGCGTGGCCTGGTAGAAAGCCGTGTCCAGCGTGGCTTTGCAGCCACCCTAAAACGAAGGGCGCTCGCGGCGGTGCTCCCTAAACCGGCGATCTTCACACCGGCAATGAAACTCGGCCAACTGGTGAGGCCGTTGCTGCCGGAATTGCTGAAACGGAAGATTCCCCAAACCCAGTCTGCCCAAGCTTGGCCCCCCGCTCGTCATGCTCGCAAGATGCTCGTGCTCGATGGTTGTGTGCAACCGGCGCTGGCGCCAAACATCAACGCCGCGACGGCGCGGGTGCTGGATCGTTTGGGCATTTCGCTGATCAAGTCGGAACAAGCCGGTTGCTGCGGCGCGGTTGCCTATCATTTGAATCAACATGCGGACGGGCTCGATTACATGCGCCGCAACATCGATGCCTGGTGGCCCTTCGTCGAGACGGGCGTCGAGGCGATCGTCATGACCGCCAGCGGATGTGGCACCACGGTGAAGGAATACGGTCACATGCTGGCCCACGATCCGGGCTTTGCCAAGAAAGCGGAACATATTTCCATGCTGACGAAAGACATCAGTGAGGTAATCAC
>JALYOK010000266.1 GCA_030856925.1 Pseudomonadota bacterium | reverse complement strand
GGGTGGCCTCTGGCCATGAGCGATACGATGCCACAGGAATTGACGTTAGCCGCGCTACGGGTCGCGTTGGGTTGGCGAGACCCCGATCTGGGGCTGGTGCACCACTCCGATCGTGGTTCACAATATGTAGCATCAATACAAGGGCTGCCACCAGCGGCCCACGATTACCGCGGCGTGCTCAAAGCGCGCGGCATCACCGTTTCAATGAGTCGTAAAGGTGACTGTTGGGATAATGCACCGATGGAATCGGCCAACGGTACCGTCAAGGTCGAATGCGTGAACGACGAGCACTTCAAAACCCGCGCTGAGGCCGAGCAAGCAACTACTATTGTCTCAGCTTGCTGAATACTAGGTCAGTGTCTTCCCTTCCTTTGTGGCAGGTAAAGCAGCGCTCGGTCGGCCCGTTCACCGCGACGTCGCGATCCGTCTTGCTGTTGCCGGCAAAGTTCTCGAAGCCCCAGCCGCCGGTCGCCTTGTACTTTTCGCGATCTTTGAGCATGACCCCGAGCCAGCGGCGCTCACCTTCGACCAGCGAATCGGTTTTCTCCTCGAGCGCGAATACGTCCAGAATAAGTACCGACCCGTCGGGGAACGTGCCGGTTTGGTACCCGCTCAGGCCGGGGCCGTTAGCGTAGATGTGATGAATTCCGCCGATCTGCGCGAAGCGCGGATGCTCCTTCGTAGCGATCTGGGATTTGACGTGAAACCAGCTACGGTAGCCTTCCGGATACGGAACTTCGTCCGCCCCCGTTGCCAAGCTACTCAATCCAAGCGATACCGCCAGCGCCACGAACCCAACTTTGAAGCGATGCATAACTTTCTCCTGACTATTCATATTGTTTCACCGTGCCGCCCGCCGCATCCGTTACTGTTAAACTACCAACTGGAGGATAACGCGGCTCACTCACTGAGGATGCAAATTGATCATACCGCACAACGGATTCGCTCGCACTCTCACACGGATGGTTGACGCCGCAAACGCGTTGGATTGAACCTACAAAAATTAGTCTGGGATCATGCTCTCGACCACTCCCGAAAAAAACATGCGACTCGTTCGCGCGGTCTTGGCCACTGGCTGGCTGCTGCTCATCGCTTCGCTGTTCTGGGATCCCATCACACCTTCGCTGACTCGCCCCGATAACCTAGCGAGTCCATTCCATTTACAGGGTAAATCCGTCGCCGTTCAGGGGCGCGTCCTGGCGGAAACACCATACGCCATGGCCAATCGCTTTTTCTGGACCATGCTGATTCCCCTGCTGCCACTATTTCTGATGGTGTTCGGTCACGAGGCCTGGCGGCGCGTCTGTCCGCTTTCCTTTATCTCCCAATTGCCCCGATACTTAAACTGGCAGCACAAGAAGCCGGTTCTGGTCCGCCGGACCGGCCAAGTGGAGCGCCAGTTGGCGCTGGTGGCGCGCGACGGTTGGTTAGGCCGCAACGTGTTGTATGTGCAATTCACGTTGCTGTTTCTCGCACTCTGTTCGCGCCTTCTTTTCTTCAATTCGGATCGCCTTGCGCTTGCGGTGTTCTTCATCGGCGTCATTCTCGCCGCGTTGACGGTGGGTTATTTTTGGGGCGGGAAAACGTGGTGCGGCTTTGTCTGCCCGATCTCGGTGGTGCAAAAGATCTACACCGGGCCGGGCGGGCTGCTCGAAAGCCAGGCCCACTTGTCGCGTCAGCCTGTTTCGCAATCGATGTGCCGGGCGCCGTCGCCTAAGGGCGATGTGAGCACCTGCGTGGGCTGCACGCCGAACTGCCCGGACATCGATCTGGAACGCTCTTACTGGCAAGGCATTGACGATCCGGCGCGGCGCCACGTCTACTATGGCTTCTTCGGCCTGATTTTCGGTTTCTACTATTTTTACTATTGGTATTCGGGCAACTGGGATTACTACTTCTCGGGCGCCTGGACGCACGAGCAAGACCAACTGCAACAACTGTTTCGCGCTGGTCTCTACATCAAAAACCAGGTCATCAATATCCCCAAGATCCTCGCCGTTCCCATGGTGCTGGGGATTTACGTGCTCGGCGCGATCGGACTTGGGAAGCTTCTGGAGGTTGCCTATCGGCGCATACGCCTCATCATCAACCGGCCGCTGCCGGAGGCAGACTTCATTAATCATTGCCTCAGCTTTAGCGCCTACGTTTCGATCAATTCCTTTTACTGTTTTGGCGGCCGGCCCAACTTGGATTTGCTGCCGCCCGCCGCACTTCGCTTGTTGGATATTGTGATCGTTTCGCTCACAACGCTGTGGTTTTTGCGGTCGATACAGCGCTCCCCGACCAAGTATCGCCGCGAAGGGCTGGCGTCGAACTTACTCGAGCAATTGAAGAATCTGCATTTTGATGCTTCGAAGCATCTGGATGGACGCACGCTGGAAGAACTGAAACCGGATGAGATCTACGTCCTAGCCAAAACACTCCCCAGTTTCTCGCGCGACCAGAAATTGCAGGCGTACGAAAATATTCTGCTGGACACGATCCGCACCGGACGCGCCGATGCCGCCGGCTCGCTTGAATTTATGCGCGAGTTGCGCGGCCAGATGGGGGTGAGCGATAGCGAGCATCATCAGTTGCTGGAGCAACTGGGTCTGGATACGTCGGGGAACGTCGATCCCGACGCCAAGGTGTCTTACGAGAGCTGGATTCGCACGGAGAACTATCGGAAGATCCTCGAGTCGCTGGTGGCGCCGTTACTCGAACAGGGCATACCGTTGCAGACCATTGTTGCGATGCCCGATATTCAATTGGCGATTGAAAATTCACGCGCAATCTACCAGATTTCACCGGTCGAGCATGACGCTGCCGTGGCGCAGATCGCCGGCGTCGGTGGCATGCAGTTCGAGCGCGCACGCAGCCAACTCAAAACCCTGCGCTATCTCGCGAGCCTCAAATTCGGCTTAATCGGTCAGGGCTTTGTCGACAGCCAGTGGCGGCCATTGACGCAGCTCCTGAGCAAGATCGTGCGGCGGCGCGTGCAATCGATCTGCACTAAGCTCTTCTCCGTGTTGCTTACCCTTGGGAATTCAAGCGAGGCCAATTGGATCGCGAACAAGCTTGCGCTGCTAATCGGTAGCGACATCGACGACATGCTCGCGCTGCCTATCGGTGCAGGAACCGCTGCTACATGGGTCGAGACTTTGGATGAGAACGTTGTGTACCATCTGCGCGGCGGCGCGCTCGAAGTCCTCGTTAGCACCCCGGCGGATAATCTGGAGACGTATACTTACCGGGATGTGGTTGCGGATGGCGTTTCACTTACCGATAACCTGCGTCAGTTTACTGCTGATTCCGACCCCCTAGTATCCGCACTTTCACTCACCGCCCTCGCCTACGCCGATCCGGCGGCTGCGCGGGAAATGGCTGCGCGTATCCGCCAAGAAGGAAGCGCCTCGCATTGGTTGCTGTTGGAGGTGCTGGCCGGCCTGATCGACGGACGACTGCCCGCGAGCCCTGCTTCCGCAAGCCAAAGTATCAGAGTAACCATTGTCACCCCTGGCTTCGGGCAACGCACAGCCAGCTTTGAAAAGCCGTACCTGTCCGTCGGCCGCGCATCGGACAATGATATTGCACTCGCGAACCATGCGCTGTTGCCCTATCACTTCGCGATCATTCGAGAAACGAATGCGGTGACGTTGCAGCGGCTTGACGCGCTGGCGACGGTATTCGTCAACGCGGAGGCGTGGCGCGGCAAGCAGATCAACGTCGATAACGGTGTGCGGGTGTCGTTCTCGCCACCCTCGGAAGCAGGCTCGATGCTCATTCTCGAATGGGATGCGGCCGAAACGGCTTATACGGTGGAAGCCTCCGAGACCATGACCAAGCTCTTGCGGCTGTCGCAAAGCGCAATGTTTCAGGACCTGAACCCGGCCTCCCTCGCGGAGATCGCTCGAACCGCGGAGGTCCGGGTGTACGCAAGCGGCGCATACATGTGTCGTCAGGGCGACTCGTCAACCGATGCGTTTCTTTTGCAAACGGGCAGCGCTGAGGTGCTGGCGGAGAAGGACGGCAGATCCGCGCTGCTGCGCACGTTCTCCGACGGCGCCATTATCGGAGAGCTGGCGGTGATCACTAGAGAACCGCGTTCCGCGTCGGTGCGGGTGACTTCGGAGACGGCGCGGGTGGTCGTCATCAACGGCGCCTATTTGCATGAGCTGTTGGAGCAGGACGTGCATCTCACCATGAGCATGCTCGGCGTGGTAGCGACCTCGTTGCTTGATCTCAACAAACGACTCAGAAGCATTGGCCGATGGGAAACTGCGAATGAAAGCCGTTGAGAGCCAAACTCCGCACGCGCTCACTACGCTACTGTTCCTGACCTTCGTCTTTATCGCCGACGCCGAGGGCAGCCTCACCTCCCGGGAGGTAGAACGCCTCAACAAATTATTGGCCGATACGGACTGGGTTGACGATGCCCTGATGCACGCGGCACTTGTGGGACTGGCTGCACACTACACCTCGCTATGGAAAGCCTACGATGCTGGCAGTATTACGCGCGATCGGCAGCGGCTGGCAGAAGAGTTGGCACGTGCGCTTGATGGATTAGACAATAACCGTGGCGCAAGTGTGCGCGCCGCGCTGCGCAGCTTTGCGCAACGCATCGCGGATACCGGCTCGCCCATGCTGGGGCGTCTCGGCCTGGGTGCAACCGCCCGAGCGAGGCAATCGGCGCTGCTTGATTTCGAGCAGTTACTCACCGCCACTCCCGAGGCATTCGCAGCACCGACTATAGCCACGGGAACCGCTGCTGCCAGCCGGGCCGATGTAATCGAAAGCAGTGCACCGGCAGGCGATCTTTCCCGCTGGCCCGCAGCCGAACTCGGCTTGGTTCAAGAAAATATTTGGAAGCGAGGGCGCACGCGGGTGCGCTGTGTGCGTGTCACACCGGAAACCCATGACGTCAAAACCTTCACCTTCGTTACGAATCCGCCACGCGTCTTCAGCTACAAACCTGGCCAATTTGTCACGTTGGAAGTGCCGATCGACGGCAAGATCGTGCGCCGCAGCTTTACCATTTCATCTTCGCCTTCGCGCCCATACACCCTCACTATTACCGTTAAGCACGCGCCGAACGGCACGGTGACGAAATGGCTACATCAAAACGCGACCCCGGGCTTCGAGTTCGATATTACCGGCCCACATGGAAAATTCAGTTGCTTCCATGCGCCGGCCGAAAAGCTGCTATTGATTGCAGCGGGTAGCGGTATTACGCCGCTCATGTCCATGCTGCGCTGGCTGAGCGACACCGCCTCACCCGCCGATGTTGTCTTCATCAACAATGTGCGCACCCCGACCGACGTTATTTTCGAACGCGAGTTGTACCTTATCGGCAGCAAGCTCGGAGATCAGTTCCGGCTGGGTATCGTCCCGGCGCAGGTGCATGCGGGGCAGGTCTGGAATGGGCCCACCGGGCACTTTACAGAGAATCTGCTGCGCTACTTCGCACCGGATTTTCTGGAGCGGGAAGTCTATATCTGCGGCCCGTCCGGTTATATGGATATAGTAAAAGGCGTACTGGATCGCGCCGGCTTCCCCGCACATCGCTTTCACCGGGAGAGCTTTAGCACTGAACCGGCGGCGCCCTCAACAGCGCCCCCGAGTATCGTCACCCCGCCCTCGCCGCCTGCTCCGCCACCCGTGCCCGATAGCGCCGCTGCAGCGCCCAAACC
>JALYOK010000267.1 GCA_030856925.1 Pseudomonadota bacterium | reverse complement strand
ATGTTAGAGCCATCAACTCATCCTCCGGATATCCAACAATCCCGCACAGCGCATGATTCACTTTGATCCAGCGGCCATCGAGCGCCACCAGCGCCATACCGATCGCGGCGAACTCGAAAGCGTCATGGAAGCGTTGCTCGCTTTGCCGCAACGCGCTTGCTGCCTCCCGCGTTACTATAAGCGCGACGACCACCTTGGACAGCTCTTGCAGCGCTCGCCGCTGCGCCGGTAGAAGCGATTTGGGTTGGCGATCGATGACACAAAGGGAGCCGAGGTTATACCCATGTGGGTCGCTGATAGGCATGCCGGCATAAAAACGGATGTGCGGCTGATCCAACACCAGCGGATGGTCTTTGAAACGGACATCTTGTTTTGCGTCCGGCACCTCCATCAAGTCCGGCGTGAGGATCACATGAGCGCAAAACCCCATTTCGCGAGTCGTCTGCTTCACAGTCAGGCCCTGCGCGGACTTGAACCATTGACGATTTTCATCAACAAGGCTAATCAACGCGATGGGAACCTCGCAGATAGCGGCCGCTAGCCGCGTAATTGCGTCAAATGCTTCTTCGGGCGCGGTGTCGAGAATTCGATAGGCGTGCAGCGCCGCCAAGCGCGCAGCTTCGTTAGTCGGGGAGGGGGAAACTTTCACGATGAATTGCTCCGTGCGAATATCCCGCTGCTCGGGATTGACCGACCACGCTCAAGCGTTTAGCGCTCGGGCAAGTCATATGGGAAATGACCACTAAATTTCGTAACGAACATTGGCATAAGCCGTACAGCTTGGCTTGGGGCGATGCACGACCTGCGAGGCAGTATCCGCGCGCTTCCTGGCGATGTCAAATAACCCGTTACGTCTTTGCTTTCGGATCAATCGCCGACGTAAACGAATCGGCGAAAAATTCCTCCGTCGGCAGCCCGCGTTGCTCGAAGGTTTTTTGAGCGACTTCGATCATGATGGGCGCCCCACAGGCATAGACTTGATAGCCGGAAAGATCGGCGAAATCGCCGAGAACCGCTTGATGAACGAGGCCCGTGCGTCCTGGCCAGTTGTCTTCCGCTGACGGCTCGGATAACACTGGAATGAAGGTAAAGTGCGGGTTGACTTGTTGCCACTCGCTCGGAATATGGGAATAAATATCCCGCATCGAGCGCACGCCCCAATACAAGACCATGGGCCGCTCGATTTTTTTATATAGCATATCTTCGACGACGGCTTTGATCGGCGCGAAGCCCGTGCCGCCGGCGAGGAAGATGATGGGCTTATCGGAGTCGCGTAAGAAAAATGTGCCGTACGGCCCTTCGAAACGCAGGATCGCTTTTTCTTTCAGTTCCGTGAAGGCGAAACGGCTGAAGGTGCCGCCGGGGATATTGCGCAAATGCAGTTCGATCAAATCGTCGTTGTGGGGTGAGTTTGCCATGGAATAACTGCGGCGCTTGCCGTCTTTGAGCAATATGTCGATGTATTGGCCGGCTAGGTATTGCATGCGTTCGTTGGCGGGCAGCTTGAGCATCAAGATCACCACATCGTGGCTGGCGTGAATGATTTTTTCCACCCGGCACGGCAGCTTTCTGATCTCAATATCCGTGGCGCCGCCGATCTCTTTGCCCTGGATGACTAAATCGGAGAGCGGTATCGCCTGGCACAGCAAGGCTTTGCCTGCTTGCTTTTCCACGTCGGTCAAGGTGCCGATGAGATGTTCGCCGTAGTCGACGTTTCCCAGCGAAATCGTCGCCTTGCATGTGCCGCAGGCGCCACTGCGGCAGCCGTAGGGCAAGCCGATGTGATTGCGTAGCGCGGCGTCGAGCACCGTCTCGCCGTCCTCGACAGTAAAGGCGTGATCGCTCGGTTGAATGGTGACTCGGTGCGGCATGTCTTTATACTTACACTATGTGGCGAATCTTAATTATAGGGCCTGGCGACATCGCGCTGCGCCTGGCGCCGCAACTGACCAAGAAGTTTCGTGTGTACGCACTGGCTCGCCGGCGCGAGCGCGCGGAAATATTACGCGCGCTCGGTGTCACACCGATCATTGGCGATCTCGATGATAGTCGCACGCTTAAAAGAATTAGCGGCATTGCCGAGGCGGTACTGCACCTCGCGCCGCCACCAAGTTCCGGTGTCGGCGATGCGCGCACCCAACGGTTGATCGCCGCTCTAGGTTCGCACGGCAATGTTCCAAAGCGGCTTGTATACATAAGCACGTCGGGCGTGTACGGCGATTGCGGCGGTGCGTGGGTCGACGAGACACGGCCGGTTCAACCTAAAACGGTACGCGGCAAACGCCGCGTCGATGCCGAACGCCGCTTGCGCGCTTGGGCGGCGAGCAACGGCGTGAAGTTGAGTATCCTACGCGCGCCCGGCATTTACGGCGACGGCCGGCTGCCCGAAGCACGGCTGCGCGCCGGCACGCCGGTCTTAGCCGCGGCGGACGACGTGTACACCAACCACATTCACGCCGACGACCTCGCCGGTATCGTGCTTGCGGCGCTTTTACGGGCGCGACCGAACCGCATTTATAACGCCAGCGACGATAGCGAAATGAAGATGGCGGATTATTTTGATCTGGTTGCCGATATGCTGAAACTTCCCCGGCCGCCGCGTGTGAGCCGAGTCGCGGCGCAAGTGCAATTGCCGAAAGAATTGCTGAGCTTCATGGGCGAGTCGCGGCGATTGCGCAATCGTCGGCTGGGAAAAGAATTAGGGGTGCGATTGCGTTATCCCACGGTAGCCGATGGTGTCGCCGCGGTAATTCGTCGCGATTTAAAAGTGTAAGGCTCAATCCCCACGCGCCGAATGGCGGCATATTGATCACGCATTCGGCGCCGGAATAGGAATTGCGCCCCACTTACTGCTTACTTGTTTTCCGTTAACCTTCGCGACGAAACTCGCCGTCGATCACCCGGTCGTGGCGCGCGCGGGCGGGCGCGACGCGATCATGGGGGAAGAGAATCAGCGCCAAGGCGATAAAATCACTGATGACCCCGGGGAAAATGAACAGGAAACCTGCGATCAAGATTCTGCCGCTGCCCAACAGGGCGGATAGATTGGAGCCGCCCGCGTTGATCACCGTCGCAAGTTCGCGAACCAGTGCAAAACGCGCTTCTTTGATCAGCGCCATGCCCGTCATCACGC
>JALYOK010000238.1 GCA_030856925.1 Pseudomonadota bacterium | reverse complement strand
TTCTTGGACTCGACCTGGGCGTTGTCGTTGCTATGCCGAGCGCGCGATTTGGTAAATTCTTCGATCAGCAATTTATTGAGCAACTCGGCGACGTGGCGGTTGATGTACTCTGAGCCGTTGTCGACGTGAAAGCCCAGGATGACGAACGGAAAGCTCGCTAACAGTTCTTCGAGCACGGGGATGAGGAAAGCCTCGCTGAGTGGCTGGCCTGGGGCCATACCTTCGCAGGTGGCAACCCCTTCGTACTGGGTCACGCAGTCCACGGCACGGGGTGGCCTAGGGCCATTGATGTGGTAGAGGCCCTTAACGCCGTCCTGATCGCCCTGATGCACGCTGTCTACGCGCAGGTATCCGGGCCGATTGTTGGGCGCTGGAGCGCGCCGCTCGCCGATAGGAAGAGTCACTGGGCGCGTCTTGGTTCAACGGATTGCGGTTAACTCGTAGCTAAGGGGCTTAGTCAGCACGCCTCCCACCGTTGCACAAAGACGATTTCGTCGTGCCACAAGGAAGTCGATGCACATTTCGAGCGCCGTGCGTCAGTTACAATAAGTAAGAGGCGCTGCGACGAATGCTCGACTCCACCCTGCGAAAATTGAGCTTGCGAACATCGAGGCTCTTGCGCATGGCCGGCTGCAAAACGTCGTATCGCATGTAGTTTGAATTTGCGCCTGGCGCTGGAGGTTCCTGAAATGGCGGAGGTCACCGCGCATCCCGGTCCGAAGGGCTGCAGCAATAGTTCCCAAGAGGCTACGTCGATCGAGGCGCTGAACCGCACCTGCTACTGCCTCAGCCTGGACGAAGAGTTATTGCGCCGCGGGCTCGAAGCGGATCTGCGCACCCGCGGCCTGTCCAGTGCCATGGTCGAGACTCATCCTCATCTTTTCGCGTCCGTGCCGATGTTCGTCTCACGCGAGCAGGTCGAACGGATGGCGCGTGTTATCGGCGCGGTGGAAGCCGTCGTCGCAACACCGCTGTTCCGCCGCACTGCGCTGGCATGGGCTCCCGACATCGCGCACTTCGATCCGGGTTCGGCCGGCGGTCTCCTGGGATACGACTTTCACCTCGCCGTCATGGGGCCGCAACTGATAGAGATAAATACGAATCCGGGCGGCGCGCTCCTCAACGCTGTTCTGGGGCGTGCGCAGCGGTCCTGTTGTGCAGACGCGGCGGGGCTCGCAATGGCGCCGATGGAGACCGATGACACCGAAGAAGCGCTGTTCGAGATATTCATGACGGAGTGGCGTCTACAGCGAAAGGACGCTCCACTGATGTCGGTGGCGATCGTCGACGAGGCGCCCGAGCAGCAGTATCTTTATCCCGAGTTTCTCCTGTACCAACGACTCTTCGGCCGTCACGGTATCGAGGTGACGATCTGCGATCCTCGCGAGCTCGCCCGCAAAGATGCGCGGTTGTGGCATGGAAGCCAGCTCATCGACTTCGTCTACAACCGGCTGACGGATTTCGCGCTGGAGCAGCCTGCTCAGGCGGCGCTTAAGCTCGCGTACCTCGCCCGCGAAGTTGTTGTGAGCCCTCATCCGCGCTCGCATACGCTTTATGCAGATAAGCGCAACCTCACCTCGCTGTGCGACGAGGCGTTCTTGCGCGAGACGGGCGTCGCCGATGACACGATATCCACGTTGCTCGCGGCGATCCCGCGCACCGAGATCATGACGGCCGAGAACAGGGACGCATTGTGGGCGAAGCGGCGTCAACTCTTCTTCAAACCTGCCGCCGGCTACGGCAGCAAGGCCGCCTATCGCGGCGACAAGCTTACCAAGCGGGTGTGGGAGGAAATGGCAAAGACTACATACGTTGCCCAGGCACTAGTCACACCCAGCGAGCGGCACGTTGCACACACACAGACGGCCACGGTACTGAAAGCCGATGTTCGCAACTATGCCTACGCAGGGGTGGTAAAGCTCGTCGCGGCGCGCCTGTATCAGGGACAAACCACCAACTTCCGCACGCCCGGAGGAGGATTCGCGCCGGTGTTTACGCAAACGCGAAAAGATTAGGACTCGATAAATGAGCGTCGTTAACACAGCGTCGACTGCCGACCGCATGGGCTGGGCTTCCTCCGTGCTCTATCGACAGGCGTACGGACACGCGAGATGTTGGGCCAAAAATGATGACAGCGAATCTTTTTGAGGTTAGACTTGTCCCTAATAAACATACCTACATGAAAACATTTCGTCTGTCAGTCGTTGTTTGGATGCTTTTGTGGCTCGCCGGAAACGGTGCGCTGGCGGCCGTTATGCCGTTTTGCCAACACGCCCTCGGCCATCATGGCGATCACACCATGGTCATGCAGCATGATGAGCACGATTCCGAGCGCGATTCGAGTGAGCCCAGCGGGCATGTAGATCATCAGGGTGCGTCCCAGACGAATGTCCAAGTGGATGGGCCAACAGGTATGTTAGGTTTCATCTGTGATAATTGCGATCTCTGTCATCTCGCTTCGTCAGCAGTTCCTACAGACAACGGTTCCCATTTCTTGCCCGAGCCAAACCGCTGTTTTGGCCCCGGGGTGAATCTTTCCTTCAAACTGCATTTCCCCGAACAGCCACAACACATCCCCCTTTCTCAACTCGCCTAAGCCGCCGTTGGGAAGTCCTAGCTAGTTGCCAGTAAGCGAGCCTGTCGTGGCCGCCGTTTTGGCTTTCCTTCGGCACATCTTTTTTAGCCGAATGAGGAAGCCATGCGATACGCATTATTGATACTTGCGCTAGGGAGCGCCGCCCACCTGGCGGTCGCGCAATCAAGCTCTCACCCAGATCCGACAGACGCAACTGCGCTTGTCCCACCGTTTGAACAAGCATCGGCATTCGCCGATTATCAGCCTTTCCGCGAGCAAAAAATCGCTCCTTGGAAGCAGGTTTTGGATGAAGTCGCAGGTGGTCCAGGCGCAGCAGGTCATGCCGGACATAGCGTGACGAGGGCGGCGACCAGCGAGTCCAAAGAAACCATGCCTGCTCCCAGCGGCCACGAAGGCCATGACACTATGGCAAAGGCTAACCCGCAATCATCCTCGCTTGCTGAAAAGCCTGTGGCAGATTCGGGCGCCACGATTACGGCTACAGGCATCGTTCAGAGTATCGATAAGGCTAACGGCAAAGTGACGCTGATCCACGATCCGATCACGGCGCTGGGCTGGCCGAAGATGACTAAGTTCTTTCGTTTGAAGGACACCGCGCTCGCCGATCAAATAACACAAGGCGATGCCGTGCAATTCGATTTGGAAAAATCCGCCTCGGGGTATGTCATCTCTAGCTTTAAAAAAGCGATGCCGGACCACGACATGCACGATATGGACAAGGGAGAAAAGAAATGATTTTTACTCCTCATCCCAGCCTTAGTCGCCTCAAATTACCACTGCTCGCGGCATTTTTGCTGCTGCTCGGTGGTTGCGCCACGCTATCGCGCGATGGCGGCTTTGGCGCCGTCGCAAACGTCGCCAAGGAACGCCTCGCCAAAGATGCGCAGTGGGTGCGCTCCGAGTCTGACGCCGACGGCGTACAAGCAATCGTGAAAAAACTCCTCGCCCAACCGCTTACGGTCGACGACGCCATACAAGTTGCGCTGCTTAACAATCGCGGACTACAGGCGACTTACGCTGAATTGGGCATCGCCGAAGCCGACTTGGTGCAGGCTAGCCGGCTGCGTAATCCGGTCTTCGGCTATACGAATGTGCGTGGTGGTGGGGCGCAAAAAATTGAACGGAGTTTGGGGTTTGACTTTCTGCAATTTCTGACTATTCCATTGGCGAAGCGTATTGAATCCAGGCGTTTGGAGCAGACTAAACTCCTAGTAGCTAATGAAGTGCTCCGCATCGCCGCCGAGACGCGCAAAGCGTATTTTCAAGCAGTGGCTGCCCAACAAAACGTGCTCTACGCGGAACAAGTTAAAACTGCGGCGGAAGCCAGCGCGCAACTCGCAGAAAGGATGGCCCGCGTAGGTAACTTTAGCAAACTCGACCAAGCGCGCGAGCAAGTATTTTATGCCGATGCCGCGGCGCAATTCGCGCGGGCACAACAGATGGCGAAGTCCGAACGTGAAAAACTCACTCGCTTCATGGGCCTGTGGGGTGAGTACACACGCTTCCAATTGCCGGAGCGCCTGCCGGCTTTACCGGCGACGCCACCCGAGTTGCAGGACTTGGAAGCGTTCGCCATGGCGGAGCGGCTCGACATTCAGGCCGCGCGCCGGCAGAGCGAAGCGCTGGCCAGTTCGCTGGGGCTGACCAAGGCGACGCGCTTTATCAACGTGCTGGAACTCGGCCCTGCGCAAATCCGTGAGACGAGCGAACCCGTCAGAAACGGCTTTCAGATTTCACTGGAAGTCCCCCTGTTCGACTGGGGCGGCGCACGCATCGCGCGATCGGAAGCGATATACATGCAATCGGTCAATCGACTCGCGGAAACCGCCGTCAACGCCCGTTCGGAAGTCCGCACGACATACTCGGACTATATCGTCACGTATGACCTCGCCAAACATTACCGTGATGAAGTCGTGCCGTTGCGTAAAAAAATCTCCGACGAACTACTGCTGCGTTATAACGGAATGCTGGCGAGCGTATTCGAGTTGCTGGCCGATTCTCGCGAGCAGGTGGCCAGCGTTAACG
>JALYOK010000234.1 GCA_030856925.1 Pseudomonadota bacterium | reverse complement strand
GACCTGCACGATGCGCGCGTTGCTGCGCGCATGTTCCAACACCAAGGGATTAACCAAATCGTCGACCAAAATAACGTCCGCTTCGGCGATTGCGCGCACAGCCTTAAGCGTCAATAATTCGGGATCGCCAGGACCGGCGCCGATTAGGAACACTTTGCCCTTACGCAAAGTGTTCACGCAGCCTCCAAGGTTTCTGCTTGTATGATTCGGCGTAACTCCGGCAAACAAGAGCCGCATTCGGTTCCGCACTTTAACGCGCTCTGCAATGCAACTAATGTGGTGGCGCTTTGCATAGGGATGGATTTCAGTTGGGCCATGATTTCCGATTCGGAGATATTCAAACAATTGCAAATCACGCGACCGCGCGGCGCAAAGTCTTGCGGCGGCTTCGCGCTCGGCGCGAGCAACGCGCGGGTCAGATGCGAAACCGATGCTCCTTGCGCGAGCCATTCCTGCAACCAGCCTTTCGCCGCTGCGTCGCCGGACAAACGCACGGCTGCGAGCTTGCCGTCCTTGATGCGTATCTTGCGGCCGATGTCGCGGCGCTTGTCTTCGTAGTGCATCACGTCATCGGCATCATTCAATCCTAGGATTTTGTCGATCTGTGCCACGAAGTTCGCCGATAGCGGCACACTCGCCGCAGCACGCAAGATGACATTCTGTTGGCTGTGCCCAAATAACCCGACCGATGCATATTCGAACGCGCTGAGGTGAGTGCGCAATTCGGCGAGGCGCGTATGCGCAG
Organism: Pseudomonadota bacterium; assembly: GCA_030856925.1. Taxonomy (GTDB): domain Bacteria; phylum Pseudomonadota; class Gammaproteobacteria; order Burkholderiales; family JALYOK01; genus JALYOK01. The sequence goes on along the minus strand of JALYOK010000234.1, from coordinate 5,314 downwards.
TGGCCGACTCCCCTGGTTCGCCGCTTGCCATCGCCACGAAATGCCATGGTAAATTGATCTTTTCCACCTGCACTGCTGCGTGCTTCAGTTCCGGTTGTTTTGAATAGGGATCGAACGTCGGCAAGGTCAGCGCATTGATACCCAAGCCTGCCATGAAGCGGCTGCCCCAATGCATCGGCAGGAACACCTGGCCGGCGCGCAGCTCCTTGCTCACCGCAACGGGAAGCACTACCTCGCCGCGACGGGAACGCACGCGAACCAGGCCGCCCTCCTGCAAACCGCGCCTCCCCATATCCACCTTTGACATGGAGAGCTCCGGCGCCGCGACATGCTCGAACAACCGTGCGACTTTGCCGGTGCGGCTCATGCCGTGCCATTGGTCGCGCATGCGGCCGGTGTTGAGGCGCAGCGGATACTGCGAATTGGCCTGCTCGGCAACGGCTTTGTACGTCGCGTTGAAGAAGTTTGCTTTACCCGATGGCGTCGGGAATTTGCCATCCGCATAAAGCCGCGCCCGGCCCTCGCTGGCATCGCTTGGAAAAGGCCACTGCTGAGGGCCGCGAAATTCCAGAATCTGGTACGACAAGCCGGTAATATCCAGATCTCGTCCGCGTGTCGACTCCCGATGTTCGTTAAAAATTCTCTCGACGTTTTCGTACGGAAACAACGTCATGGATTGGGGTCGAAGAATTTTTTCCAACTGCTGGGCGAAATCCACGACGATGCGCCAATCGGCGCGCGCCTCGCCCGGCGCAGGAATCGCTGCTTTGAAACGCGTGATACGCCGCTCGGAATTTGTCACGGTGCCTTCCTTCTCAGCCCAAGTGGCCGCGGGCAAGATGACGTCCGCATACGCCGCGGTCTCAGTATCGACGTAGGCCTCTTGCACGATCACCAACTCGGCGTTGTCGAGCGCCTTGCGTATCTTCGCCTGATCCGGCATCGATTGCGCGGGGTTGGTACACGCGATCCACAATATTTTGATCACGCCGCTCGCCACGGCGTCGAACATCTCCACCGCTGTCTTGCCCGGCTTGCTCGGCACGTCGGGAACACCCCAGAGCGTGGCGACCTCGGCACGGTGCTGGGCGTTCGCCATATCGCGATGGGCCGATAGCAAATTCGCCATACCGCCCACTTCGCGGCCGCCCATGGCGTTGGGCTGACCCGTCAGAGAAAGCGGGCCCGAGCCGGGCGTGCCGATTTTTCCCGTGGCGAGATGCAGGTTGATCAGCGCTGCGTTCTTTTCGGTGCCGCGGCTCGATTGATTCAGTCCTTGGCAATATAGCGACAACACGGCCGGCATTTCGCCAAACCATTTCGCCGCCAACACAAGATCGGCCGGCGCAATGCCACAGGTCTCGGCGACCAGCTTCGGATGATAGTCGCGCACGGTTTGCTTCAGCGCCTCGAATCCTTCCGTATGAGCCTCGATGTAATTTTGGTCGACGCGCCCGTCCCACAACAGCAAATGCAAGAGTCCATTGAATAGCGCCACATCCGTCCCGGGCAAAATCGGTAAATGCAGATCGGCGAACGCGGCGGTATCCGTGCGGCGCGGATCGACAACGATAATCTTGAGTTCGGGACGCTTTGCCTTCGCTGCTTCGACGCGGCGAAACAGGATGGGATGGGCATAGGCCGTGTTTGACCCGGCGATGAAGATAAGATCGGCATGATCGATATCTTCATAACACGCCGGTGGCGCGTCGGCGCCGAGGGTAACCTTGTATCCGGCGACCGCCGACGACATACACAGCCGTGAATTGGTGTCGACGTTATTTGTGCCGATCAAACCCTTCGCGAGTTTGTTGAAAACGTAATAGTCCTCGGTGAGCAATTGTCCCGAGATGTAAAAGCCTACGGAATCGGGACCGTGGGTCTTTATGCATTCGACAAAACGCTGAGTCAGAAAAGCCAGCGTGGTTTCCCAGGATTCGCGTTAGCGCGGCGCCGTGCGGCGGCGGCGCATCTCGGGAAACAACGCGCGGCCATCGAGCTTGGCCGTTAGATGCAAGGTCGCGCCCTTAGTACACAGCCGGCCGAAATTAGCGGGATGATCGGGATCACCTTTCACATCGGTAATCTGCGTTCGGTCGCTTTCGATCAAAACCCCGCAACCCACGCCACAATAGGGGCAGGTTGCTTTTGTCGTAGCCATCAATTAGGCCGCTTGTTCCTGCGCGGACTCCGCCGTTGCCAACGGCGTTGGATCGAGAAACACCACACCCTCCTCGACTTTGCACGGGTAACTGTGAGCGCAGCCTTGATCGGGTTCGACTACTTTTCCATCTTCGAGATTGATTGCCCAGCCGTGCAGAGGACATGCTACCCGTTTACCGAACACAATCCCTTGCGACAGTGGACCGCCTTTATGGGGACACTTGTCGCGCAGAGCGAAAACCTCGTTGTCGCCATTTCGAAACACGGCGATATCGCCTTCCTGACGTCGCACCACGCGCGCACCCAATACGGGAATATCTTCGAGCGCGCAAGCTTTTATCCAAGCATTCTTCATGATTAAAGCGCCAATGTTTCGAACTCGCGTTGCGGTGTAACGCCGTGGCGCATTTCTCCGTCGGCTTTCCATGGATCCGGTTCGCCGGACAACGAAAATTGCAGACGCTGGTAAAGCGCTTTGCGATTATCCGGATCGTCGATGACTTCGGTTTACAGTATTCGAGGCCGACTCTTGAGACGAAATGCACCGTACGTTCGAGATAAAAACCCTCCTCGCGGTAAAGCTGCAGGAAAGCGCTGGCGTATTCCAGCACATCTTCGCGAGTTTTCACTTTGACGAAGAACTGCGCGACTTCGGTCTTGATTCCGCCGTTGCCGGCGACATAAAGTTCCCAGCCGGATTCCACGCCAATCACGCCAACGTCCTTGATGCCGGATTCGGCGCAGTTGCGCGGGCAGCCCGACACGGCGAGCTTGACCTTGTGCGGCGCATACATACGCCACAGTTCGCGCTTGAGGTCGATGCCCATATTAGTCGAATCCTGCACACCGAAGCGGCACCATTCTGAACCGACGCAAGTCTTCACTGTGCGCAATGCCTTCGCATACGCATGGCCTGACGGCATATCCAGGTCGCGCCACACGTTCGGCAAATCTTCCTTCTGTATGCCCAACAGATCGAGGCGCTGGCCGCCGGTGACTTTTACGGTCGGTATTTTGTACTTATCTACAGCATCGGCGATGCGGCGCAGTTCCGATGAATTGGTCGTGCCGCCCCACATACGCGGAATGACTGAAAAGGTGCCATTTTTTTGAATGTTGGCATGGGCGCGTTCGTTGATGAAGCGCGATTGCGGATCGTCCTCAGCCTCATGGGGCCAGGTTGAAATCAAATAATAATTCAGTGCGGGCCTACAACTGGCGCAGCCGTTTGGCGTACGCCAATTGAGCATTTTCATGGTCTGGGCAATGGCCGTTAGATGCTCGGCGCGTATAGCCTGCCGCACCTCCGCGTGAGTACGGTCGGTGCAGCCGCAGATCGCTTTGGTTTTCGGCGCCGCGGAATAATCGCCACCCGCCACGAACATCAACAACTGTTCCACCAAACCCGTACAGGAACCACATGAGGACGACGCCTTGGTGTGTTTACGCACTTCGTCCAAGGTAAAAAGGCCCTTCTCTTTGATCGCCTTGACTATCTTGCCTTTAGACACGCCGTTGCAACCGCACACTTCCATTTCGTCAGTCATGCTGACGGCTTTATTTTGGCCGAGATGGCCGGTGTCGCCGAGATTACTTTCGCCGAACATTAGATGATCGCGAATCTCGTTGATCTTTTTGCCTTCGCGGATGAGCTTGAAATACCACGCGCCGTCCACCGTGTCGCCGTATAGCACACCGCCGACCAAAGTGTCGTTGCGGATCACCAGTTTTTTGTAAACACCGCCCACGGTGTCGGTCAACAAGATCTCGTCCGTGTCCTCGCCGCCCATGAACTCGCCGGCCGAAAATAGATCGATGCCGGTGACTTTTAGCTTAGTCGAGGTCACCGAGCCGGCATAGCGGCCGATTCCCATTAATGCCAAATGATTCGCCGCCACTTTCGCCATTTCGAATAGCGGCGCCACCAGGCCGTAGGCGATGCCGCGATGGTTCACGCATTCGCCAACAGCATAAATGCGGGGATCATAGGTCTGCATAGTATCGTTCACGACAATACCGCGATTGCAATAAAGCCCCACCGATTCCGCCAGTTCTGTATTGGGCCGTATACCGACCGCCATCACCACGAGTTCGGCAGGCAGTTCCGCCCCGTCCTTGAAACGTATGCCGCAAACCGCGCCTTTCTCATCGCCCAGGATCACCTCGGTTTGAGACTCCAGGAGGAACTTGAGGCCGCGTTGTTCCAATGATTTCTGCAGCAACTTGCCGGCAGATTTATCCAATTGCCGTTCCATGAGCCAAGGCATGAGGTGCACCACGGTCACATCCATGCCGCGCAGCATGAGTCCGTTGGCCGCCTCCAAACCGAGCAAGCCGCCACCGATAACGATCGCGTGTTTCGCGGTTGCTGAAACTTCGATCATGCGGTTTGTGTCGTGAATATCGCGATAACTGATAACGTTGGTGAGATCGCGTCCGGGCACAGGAAGCATGAACGGATTGGAACCCGTTGCAAGCAACAATCGATCATAGGGCGCGGTTGTGCCATCCTCGGCGATCACGGTGCGATTTACCCGATCGATCCGCGCGATTTTCTTGCCCAGATGGAGGGTGATATGGTTCGCTTCGTACCAGTCGACATCGTTCAACATGATGTCTTTGATGGTTTGCTCGCCGGCGAGAACCGGCGACAGCAAGATACGATTGTAGTTAGCGTAAGGTTCGGCGCCGAACACTGTGATGTTGTATTGCTCCGGCGCGATCTTGAGCAGTTCCTCCAAGGTGCGCACACCGGCCATGCCGTTGCCCACCATGATTAGGTTCATTTTTTTCATGCGATCGATAGCTTCCAGATTCCAAATAAATTGCGGCAACGCGAAATTTCTCAGGCGCCGTTCAGCGAATTCTTAGCAAAATCGATGCCACGGAATTTTATAGGCCTCAAATCAGCGAGAGCGTTGATTTCAGTCAAACTCCACGACCCCACGGCATCAAAACAATCTATATCGTCATGTTGCATTGCATCATAACAGTGCGCGCTGGCCCACCCGCGCACCCTTAGCGCGCAGAAGTAATCCATCCGCGCACCAGTTTTTATTGAACAATTTAGCCGCGCCGATGGGAGGCCTCGCTCGATAATGTGGCAAGGTTATGGCTGAAATAAAAGCGGATCTTTCTGACTGGCATATGG
>JALYOK010000202.1 GCA_030856925.1 Pseudomonadota bacterium | reverse complement strand
CGGATCGCGCTCGATGGAGGCGATGGCGTTGGCTTGTTGCTCGCGCTCGGAGCGGTTGGTGATGGCCGCCAGCGAACTGGCGGCATCGCCGACACTGATGCTAAGACGGATACCGGCCCCGAGTAGTTGCTCCACGGCGATTTTGAGTTTGTCTTGGAACGCTTTGTCGAGCAGATTTTTGTGCTCTTCGGCAACCGCGAGGTGTATGTGGTTGTCGGTATAGCGCTTCAATTCCGCGTGGCTTGCGAGCATGTGCGCCATGCGATTGGTTTGTAGCTTGGCCACCAGCGCGGGCCAATCGCCATCGAACTTGGCAGTTCCATTGGCCTGCAAGGCAGTAGCAGCGCGGTCGCTGGCGGGCATCTGGCTGGAAGCCGCCCTGGGAGCGGCTCTCGGGGCATCAGTATGGAACGCTTCTACCAGTCTTGCCGCTACGGGTTGCGCTGGTTGGATTCGTGTGTGCACACCGCTGTCCGTGATTGCAAAGGCCAGCATTCGCATCAAGGTCATGGTGAATCCAGCGTATTCGTCGGGCGCCAAGCCCAAATCGCGGCGGCCGTTCACGCTGATTTGATAATTAAGTTGCACGTCGTCCGGCGTGAATAATTCGGCCAGTGCGGCGATCTGCTCGAAACCCGGTGTGGATTCCCGCAGCGCCTCCGGCACCGTTTGCCGCAACGCGATTTGATGCAAGATCACCCCGAGTTCTTGTAATCCTTCCTCGAACGACAACGCCCGTTCCTGCATGCGATCGGCTTCGGCGATCATCAAAGGCCCATCCTGTTTCGCCAGCGCATTGAGGATGTTGAAGAGATAATCATGATCGACGGCGCCCAACATGGCGGACACTTGCTCACGGTCGACCCTACCGCCGCCGTAGGCGATCGCCTGATCGAGCAGGCTCAAGCTATCGCGCATGCTGCCGTGGGCGGCGCGCGCCAGGGCATTCAGCGCGCTTGTTTCGAACTCGATATTTTCTTGCTGCAGCACGTGCGCTAAATGTCCGGCGATGGTGTTGGTGGGCATTTGCTTGAGATTGAATTGCAGACAACGCGATACGACGGTCACGGGTACTTTCTGCGGATCGGTCGTCGCCAAAATAAACTTCACGTGTTCCGGCGGTTCCTCCAAAGTCTTCAACATGGAGTTGAACGCCGAGCGCGACAGCATGTGCACCTCGTCGATGATGTAGACCTTGAAGCGGCCGGACACCGGCATGTACTGCGCTTGGTCGAGCAGTTCGCGCATCTCTTCGACTTTGGTGTTGGTGGCAGCATCCACTTCCAGCAGGTCGACGAAGCGGCCTTGGTCGATTTCCGTGCAGGCGCCACAAGTGCCGCACGGCATCGCCGTGATTCCCGTTTCGCAGTTCAATGCCTTCGCCAAAATGCGCGCGAGCGTGGTTTTTCCGACGCCGCGGGTACCGGTGAAGAGATAAGCGTGATGCAAGCGTTGCTGAGTAAGCGCGTTACTCAAGGCCCTAACTACATGGTCTTGACCGACCAATTGTCCAAAAGTCTTAGGCCGCCATTTGCGCGCGAGAACTTGGTAACTCATAGGGCGAATTCTAACAGATAGGACATTCGCACTAGGCCATCCGCTGTATTTACCGGCCATACGTCAAGGGTTATCGTGAACATAACTTGTGGATTATTCGTGAGCGGTCCGTGACTTGGATGCGTATCGAGACGGTGAACAAGTGTTACAACCGAATCTGACTCAATGACAACGGAGGTTTCGGCACAAGGATTGCTTAGTTGCAACTGCGGCCGGGTTGACCGGCTACAAGGAGCTGAAATGGGTAACACGCCTGGATTTACCGATCGACTGTTTCAAATTGTCACAAGTTGCGTCGTCGGACTGGCTATCTCATTGAATGTTTATGCAGAAATTGACCGCGCAACGCTGGCGTTGCTGGCGACGAGCCTGGTCAAAGTCCAGGTAACCACCAGCCAAGGTGGCATCGGAATGGGCACCGGGGTGGTCATCGCGCGGGGAAAAGTAATCACCAATTGCCATGTCACAAAAGATGCGGAACGCATCCAATTGGTGCAGGACGGCATTCAATGGAACGTCACCGCCGCCGCACCGGACATGTATCACGATCTATGTTTGCTAATCGTTTCCGGCCTTAACCTGCCACCGCTCAAAATCGGCACTGCCAGCAAACTTAACGTCGGTGATGAAGTCACGGCGGCAGGATTCGCGTTCGGTGGAAAAGCGCATTTCAGTCAAGGTAACGTTCATGCCCTGTACGCTTTTGATAACGGCCGCGTGATACGCACCAACGCACCGTTCGCGCCGGGCGACAGCGGCGGTGCGCTGGTCGACCGCGACGGTAAATTGGTCGGCATCCTGAGCTTTTTCTCCGGCGGCGCGAACAGTTTTTTTGCCATTCCGGTCGATTGGTTCGTGGAACGAATAGGCAACATGAAAGCTTATCAGCCCATCGCGCCGATCGCCGATACGCCCTTCTGGTATCGCCCCACCCTCGCCGAGTTGCCGCATTTTTTGCAAGCCGCGAATTTCGAAGCGCGCGCTCAATGGTCCAACCTACTGACTTTGTCGGAAAACTGGCTGCGCCTAACCCCGAATCACCCGGAAGCTTGGTTGGCGCGCGGCAACGCATTGCAGCAAATCGGCGATTTAGCGGGCGCGACGGCGGCCCACATCCGTGCCGCCACCCTCTATTCCATTTTGGATCAAACCGCCGCCCAGCAGTTAATGCTGCACAATTCAATCACCGCCGCGCGTGAGTGACGGTCAAGGTCAATTCGTAACAGATTGAGGAGGGGTGGCGAGCCTAACCCCCGGCACTTGCAGTAAATAGCTGTGGCTGCTTGCTTCCGCACCTGACCAGATTCACTACGCTGCAATGCGGGGAGGCCCGCCATTGATAACAATCGTCTGAATAAAACAATCCTTCAGAGCGTATTTGCATTATACGCGGTCCCTAACCAGTTCAAAAAAGCGCCTACCGAGTAGTCGATCGCGGCTCTTGCGTGGGCGCGCGCGATTCTCACAACCGATGGGTATCCCGCTTGACGAATCGTTGCCAATAAAGCTGGGCCAGCAACACAGGGAATTCCAACTTTGTGGTTTACGGCGCGCTTTCCTAAGTGCGCCATTTTCGCTCTGGGCCCAAGCCCTTGCCCCTCATCAGCAACTCGCGCGCGACTTCCATAAGGAACTCGTTGAGATCAACACGGTAACCGCGACGGGCGACACATTCAAGGCCGCCCAGGCGATGGCTGCGCGGCTCACTTCCGCTGGATTCCCGGATGCCGACGTGCAGGTCTTTTCGCCCGCGCCGCGCAAGGGCAATCTGGTCGCTCGGTTGCGCGGGACGGGCGCACGCAAGCCAATATTGCTGCTCGCCCATCTCGACGTGGTCGAAGCCAAGCGCGAGGAGCAAGAAATGTAAAAGAAGCTATTGAAAGCGCGATCTTCGAAGACTCCATCTCCATTACAGGCACCCCGGAGGAGTT
>JALYOK010000182.1 GCA_030856925.1 Pseudomonadota bacterium | reverse complement strand
ACATTCCACCCTTCAAGGGTCTGGAAAAGTTCAAGGGCAAGTGGCACCACACCAGCCTCTTCCCGCATACAGGCGTTGATTTCACCGGCAAGCGCGTGGGCATGGTCGGCACCGGCGCCACCGCTGTGCAAGCCATTCCGGAAATTGCGCAGCAGGCGAAACACCTCACCGTATTCCAGCGCACCGCGAACTACTGTGTGCCGGCGCGCAACGGCAAGGTGGACCCTGACGTCGTGAGCGCCCGCAAGGCCGACTATGACGGCGTGGTCAAGCGCATCCGTGAATCGTTCTTCGGCCAGGAACATTACTTCATTATGAAATCGGCGCTGGAAGCCACGCCCGAGGAACGCGAACGCGAGTTCGACAAGCGGTGGGATGCGGGTGGCTTTGCCTTCTGGCTGGCCAACTACCAGGACATGTTTTTCAGTCAGGAGGCCAATGACCTGTGCGCCGACTATATCAAGCGCAAGATCCGTAAGACCGTGAAAGACCCCGCCGTAGCGGAAAAGCTCATTCCGAAAGGCTACGCATATGGCACCAAGCGCCAGCCGCTCGACACTAACTACTATGAGACGTTCAACAAAGATAACGTGCTGCTGGTCGACGCCACCACTGACGGCGGCATTGAAGAGATCACCGAAAAGGGCATTCGCGCAGGTGGCAAGGAATACGAGTTCGACATCATCGTCTTCGCCACCGGTTTTGATGCGATGACCGGCCCGCTGAAGGCCTTAAATCTGAAAGGTCGCGGCGGCCGCACCTTGGACAAGGAGTGGGCGGACGGCCCGCACAGTTATCTGGGCATCTCGGTCGCCGGCTTCCCTAACTTGTTCACCATCACCGGCCCGCAAAGCCCGTCGGTTCTGTCGAACATGCCGGTGTCGATTGAGCAGCATGTGGAATGGGTCACCGACTGCATCGACAACATGCGTAAGAACGAGAAGACCACCATCGAGGCGACGCCTGAAGCACAAGATCAGTGGGTCGCGCATGTCAACGAGATCGTCAACATGACGCTAATGGTTGGCGCCAACTCCTGGTACATGAGCGCCAACATCCCCGGCAAACCACGCGCCTTTTTGCCCTACTTAGGCCCGGAAGGTGTCGGCGGCTACCGGAAGAAGTGCGACGAGGTTGCGGCGAAGGGCTACGAGGGATTCGCACAGGCATAACTGGCCTTGGGGAAAGATAAAAGGGCAGGTTAAGGATCAAAGCCTTAACCTGCCCGATCTCATGTCAACAAATCGGAGCAGACAATATGATCAATAACAGCTACTACTCGCAGGACGTGCACGGCCCTTACGAACTGCACGACATCGGTAATCTCGATTTAGAAGAAGGTGGCACCATCCGCGGTTGCAACCTCGCCTACGCTACTTTCGGTACGCTCAATGCCGTCAAAGATAACGCCATCCTCATTCCCACCTGGTACTCCGGCACCAACAAGATAATGGAGCAGGTTTACATCGGAAAGGGACGTGCACTCGATCCCGACAAGTATTTCATTATTATCGTCAATCAGATCGGCAACGGCCTCTCAACCTCACCGCACAACACGCCGGCGCCGGGTGGGATGGGGAATTTTCCCCATGTGCGCATCGGCGATGACGTTCGCGCGCAGCACAAACTTGTCACGGAAAAATTCGGCTTGAAAAGCCTCGCGTTGGTCGTGGGCGGTTCAATGGGCGCGCAGCAGACCTACGAATGGGCGGTACGCTACCCCGACATGGTGAAGCGCGCCGCGCCCATCGCCGGCACGGCGAAGAACACCATCCATGATTTTCTATTCACCGAAACGCTGGTCGAGGCGATCACGTCCGACCCCGGTTTCAACAAGGGTTTTTATGCTTCGTCGGCGGACGTACGAGACGGTTTGTCGCGCCACGCCAAAATGTGGGCAGTGATGGGTTGGAGTACAGAATTTTTCCAGCAAAACCGGCACAAGGCGCTGGGTTTTTCGTCTATGGATGATTTCATCATCAACTTCATGAACGGTTATTTCAGCGTGATGGACCCCAACGATCTGATTTGCATGGCGTGGAAATGGCAACGCGGCGACGTCAGCCGCCACACCGGGGGCGACTTGCGAGCCGCGTTGGGCCGCATAAAAGCCAAGACCTTTGTCATGCCGATGACTTCGGATATGTTCTTCCCGCCGGTCGATTGCCGCGCCGAGTGGCGGCTCATTCTTGATGCCGAGTTCCGGCCGATCCAAAC
>JALYOK010000170.1 GCA_030856925.1 Pseudomonadota bacterium | reverse complement strand
CCGCTGAGTGAATAACCACCCGCCACTCTCTTCGCCCGCGTGATCATTCCGCCCGCGTCGGAACCGTAGTCCGGCTCGGTCAAACCGAAACAACCGACCCACTCGCCGGTTGCGAGCTTCGGCAAATATTTTTGCCTCTGCGCCTCCGAGCCATAGGCATATATCGGATACATCACCAGTGAAGATTGCACGGACAGCGTCGAGCGATAACCAGAATCCACGTTCTCGATCTCGCGCGCGACCAAGCCGTATGAAACGTAATTCACTCCCGCGCAGCCATAACCTTCGATGGTCGAGCCGAGCAGACCCAGTTCGCCCATTTCGAACAAGATGTTACGGTCGAATTTCTCATGCCGGTTAGCTTCCAAAATGCGCGGCATCAATTTTTTTTGCGCATAAGCGCGCGCCGTATCACGAACCAGGCGCTCGTCTTCCGTAAGCAACTCCTCCAATAACAACGGATCGGCCCAATCGAAACCCAATTTGTCTTGTGGCTTGGAAACTTTTTCGGGAGCATTCATGGCGTAAGGATAGTTAGTTTTCAAAGCATTATTCTAACTGCGATAGACATCCTTTGTCAGACTCGTTGTGTCGGGAACCGACAAACGGTGGACGGGAACCACGCCATCCAATGAAATGCGATTACTCACGTGACTACATCGAGATCACCATGGCACTTTCCGAACCACCAAACGAGCAATCGCGAGACGTCCTTGGGGCAACGCTCAACCATGTGCAATACGGCTCCCCTCAAAACATCACGCCACGAGCCAAGCTGGGTGCGGCTCGTGGCGTGGCCTCAATCTATTAGTTCTTATTATTCCATGTTCTTATTTATGGACGTTAATGGGTCGTGTTCCCAATTGTTCTAAACCCATCCCCAATAACAATCGAGCTTCCGGCCATTTGCTGTCGACTGCTGGACGCGATCCGAGGGGGATCGCTTGCATATACGCGGCGATCGTATGTCCCGAGGCGGGATCTTTCGCGAACAAGTCGGCGTCGACGATTTCTTTCTTGTGGACGTGCATGGCGCAAGCGGTTTGCAGTGGCGCGAGCGGGTCGCGGCGGCGGGCGCCGAAGTCGAAGTAGCCGCACTCGAAGCGCGTCATTTTGGTGTACGGCGATTTGAGGTCGACTGCCGACAGTTTCGCGGCGCGGGCGTTGATTTCCGTGATGCCCAGCGTGGTTTGTTTTACGCCGGTCGCTTCATAGCGTGCCCAGTCAAAATCGAAACCGACGGGTTTGCCATTGTTGGCGAAGATGATGGCGATTTTCGAGCCGGCGCCTATCACCGGTACGCCGCCGATGACGCGGCTGAAGACCACGGTGTTGGCGAACACTTGTTCGGCGATCGGCGCGACCCCGGGTTTGGTCGAGCCGCCACCGGAGACCTGGAACTCGGTGAAGAACGGCAGCAGTTGTTCATTCGCCGCGAGGGGAATGAGATCGCCGAGCCGGGACTTGATGAATTCCATTCCCATTCTTTCCAGCACATCTTGGTTCATGCGCTGGGCCAGTGGCAGAGGCTTGTTGTTCGTGCTGTCCAAATAGCCATAGTTGCGATAGCGCACGCTGCTGCCATCGTCGTCCACATGGAGGATCCAGCCCTTGCCGACGAAGTCGGTGCGGTCTTTACGGCGCTCGATCGCGGGCAGGCCCGAAGTCTGAATGGAATCGAGCGGATCGCTAAAGCGCTTCAGCAGCAGTTCCGCGACCACTTCTCTGCCGAGCCCAGGCGAGCGGCGCAGCAGCGGGACCGTGAGTTTGCCGAGGGCAGCCTTTTGCGCGCGTGCAGCGGCGGCGATGCGCTGCGGATAGTCGGCTGCGAAACTGGGCGCACCGAGCGTGAAGGCGAAGGCCACGACGGCAATCAGCCGCATTGTCATTTGAATCGTGTTCATGATGTTCTCCTGGTGAAGTCGATTAAAGGTTGTCCCAATACCAATAGCAATACCACCCAATTTGGCCGTCGCGCAGCCGTGAATAAGAGGTGAAGTTTTGCCATTTCATATTGTCGCGGCGGCTTTGGCAGCTCGATTGATTGGCGCCCGTCGCCATGACGGTCAAGTCTTGATCGACATACCAATCGGAGTTGCCGTCCTTCCATGCATATTTGATGGTGTGTTGCTTTTGCAGATTGTCCGCGTAGTCTTCGCCGACTTCGTTAGTCGTCACCGAGTCGTAGACTTTGTCGTGGCTGCCGGTGGCGATGCGCAGTCCGCCGCGGAATATCGAACCCATGCGAGTCCACTGTTTGCCGTCATTGAATTTCAACGTCTCGCAGGCGTAGGTCGAGAAAATGCTCGCGCCGTAGGACTGGTCGCCCAGACGCATGGAGGTCGAATACGCGCGCGTAAACGAATCCCACATGGACCACACGGACTTATCGGACCAGCCCCCACCATGGGTGTTGGCGTAGACCAGATTCACTTGATCCAATTCGTCGGTATTTTCCCAATAGGGTTTGGCGCCGTGCAGATCGTAGTAATAGACCTGGGTATCGGTATCGTTTAGTTCATCGTTGAACCAACTGCATCGTTCCCAAGAATGAGGGAGCGTGGTGCGCCAGCCGTTTTGATAATCGGCCTGACACTCCGTGCCGAAACGGCCGGCGTTCGCCATCTGCGCCGCGAACAGTAATGCAACAAAAAATCCGACCCAGAGTGCCGGCCGCGATAAATCGTGTACAGATTTGAAGGCAACGTTCATTTTCCTCTCCATGTGGGTGATCAACACACCGCTGCTGCGATGTTGAGCGAATCATAGAGAGGTCAACGCGAAAAAAAAATCAGCCAGATGGGCTATTGGATGCGATCAGCATCGGTCCGATGGCCTATGTCGTTTGAGCCATTGCGGCCCCGGGATCCTAATGAGCACTGGCTGGAACGCCGCATGCATATTGGGTCTCCAGGTATGCCTTGCCAGGAGACAAGCTGGATAAGGCGTCCAGGCAAGGTGATCGCGAAAATTCACCCGCGCCAAAACCGAGCAACTGCTACCGCCGGCAAATCCTATCCGCAAACGGACATCTGGCTTGAATCGATGAATTGGCTTGCGGACGGCGTGATCGGTCAGGTGTGATCGTGCGTTCGCGGTTTCTTGCGTTTTGCTATGAGCGGGGATGAATTGGCGCGCGTAGTGCTCGCGCGGAACGCTCGCCGCTGAGGCAACAAGCGGCGGCAGGCGTTTATAAGATCGAGCTTATCCCAACTTCCACACCCGCCCCCGCGAGAGCGTATTTTGGGTGCTGTTGCGCACCGGCGACACGCGATTTTCTCTCTGTATGGACTGACCGACTAG
>JALYOK010000122.1 GCA_030856925.1 Pseudomonadota bacterium | reverse complement strand
TACTCGACCTTGTACGGCGATATGGCGGGCGGCTTTGCGGTCATCAAAGATATCAGCAAAATCTTGGTGTATCGGCTGTGCCGCTACCGAAACAGCATCGCGGCCGTTATCCCCGAGCGGGTGATCGTTCGTCCGCCCAGTGCGGAACTTCGGCCTGACCAGAAGGATCAGGACAGCCTGCCGCCTTACGATATTCTGGATGCTATTATGGAAGCCTACATGGAACGTAATCGCAGCCCGCAGGAAATCATCGACAGCGGTTTCCGGCGGGAGGACGTGGAGCGAGTGGTCAGGCTGATTAAGCGCAATGAATACAAACGCCGCCAGGCGCCCATCGGTGTGCGCATCACCGAGCGCGGATTTGGCAAGGATTGGCGTTATCCGATAACATCCCGTTATAACGATATCTGAGCAGGAGGTTGGCATGAAGAAAATCGAAGCCGTGATCAAGCCGTTCAAGCTGGATGAGGTGCGGGAAGCGCTGTCGGAAATTGGTGTTTCAGGACTGACGGTCACTGAAGTCAAGGGGTTCGGCCGCCAAAAAGGGCACACGGAACTGTATCGCGGCGCCGAGTATGTGGTGGACTTCCTGCCGAAAGTGAAGATCGAGGTGGTCATCCCGTCGGAATTGGAGGACAAGGCCGTCGAGGCAATCGTCAAGGCCGCGCGCACCGGCAAGATTGGTGACGGTAAGATTTTCATTACCAATATTGGCCACGTGGTGCGTATTCGCACTGGCGAAACCAACGAGGACGCGATTTAGGCGCGCCGGACCGAGTTTGACATTGGCGATCGATCCGCGAAACGCACTACCATTTTCTATGCCCGAGGCGTTCTTGCCGTGTGTGGCAATGACCCGCGAGCCAGCCGGCACACCGCTTTGGTTTGTGTTCCAGGCAAGCAGGCTGCTGGTGTTCGAAAACAACGCTAAGTTGCTCGTGCCGGAAATGAGCACCCTATCCGAACTTGATCTCAACCCCGTCCGGCAACACTACCTAGGCCAATTGCTGGACCAGCCATGCTATTGCGCAGAATTGGCGGACGACGCGACCCCTCCAGAAGGCGCGTCCCTATTGGGGCTGCGGGACGTATTCGGGCGTGTGGCGGACGATCACTTCGCTCTGGCCGGGCGTGCGATTCAGATTTTGAACTGGGACCGCTCGCACCAATACTGCGGCGCTTGCGCGACCCCGACCAAGTTGAAGAATTTCGAGCGCGCGCGCGAATGTCCTAATTGTGGATTGGTGAGTTATCCTCGGCTGGCGCCGGCCGTGATGGCGCTGGTGCGTCGCGGGCATCAACTTTTACTGGCCCGCTCGCCCCATTTTCCGGCAGGAATGTACAGCGCACTAGCCGGGTTCGTAGATCCTGGTGAGAGCTTGGAACAGACTATCGCACGTGAAGTGCAAGAGGAGGTGGGCTTGCAGGTATGCAACGTACGCTATTTTGCCAGCCAGCCATGGCCATTTCCCCACTCCTTGATGATTGCGTTCACCGCGGATTATTTGGATGGCGAGATCACGCCGGATCCTAGCGAGATCGAGGACGCACAATGGTTTGAATTGGATTCTTTGCCGCGGCTACCGAATACGATCAGCATTTCCAGGAGGCTAATCGATTCCGTTATCGCGGACATGCAAGGTGAAGCGATCTAACGGTTTCTTTTTTATCGCGATCGTAAGCCTTAGCCCGAATGTAGAGTAGCCCCCTCAACACCATCAACAATCGCCCAATTACTCTGATGCTTAGAAGAATCCAATGAGCGCATTGCCCGTCACCACACACCTGTTCTCGCCGCCCGCCTACGTCAAACACCAAAAGCTGAACGCGTGGGTCACGAGCGTGGCCGACCTATGCAAACCTGATCGCATTTACTGGTGCGATGGCTCCCAGGCCGAATACGATCGATTGTGCGAGGAATTAGTCGAGGCGGGCACTTTCATCACACTCAATCCCGTTACTCGTCCTAACAGTTACTTATCGCGGTCCGATCCGTCGGACGTCGCGCGGGTCGAAGACCGCACCTTTATTTGCTCGCGCAACAAAGAGGATGCAGGCCCCAATAATAATTGGATCGATCCGAATGAAATGAAGGCGACCCTCAACCCATTGTTCGATGGCTGCATGCGCGGCCGGACGATGTATATCGTTCCATTCAGCATGGGCCCTTTGGGCGGGCCGATCTCGCACATCGGCGTAGAGATTTCGGATTCGCCCTACGTTGCGGTCAGCATGCGCATCATGACCCGCATGGGTAAAGCGGCTCTCGATGTGCTCGGCGAGAACGGTGAATTCGTGCCCTGTCTACACTCCGTCGGGGCGCCATTGACGCCGGGCGAAAAAGACGTTTCCTGGCCGTGCAACAAAGACCACAAATACATCGTGCATTTCCCCGAAGAGCGTGCCATTTGGTCGTTCGGATCCGGCTATGGCGGCAACGCCCTGCTCGGAAAAAAATGCTTTGCCTTGCGCATTGCGTCCACCATGGGACGTGATCAAGGCTGGCTTGCCGAACATATGTTGATTCTCGGCGTCGAATCGCCCCTAGGTGAGAAGACCTACGTCGCCGCAGCTTTTCCGAGCGCCTGCGGCAAGACCAATTTCGCCATGATGATTCCGCCGCCGGCTTTCAAGGGTTGGAAAGTAACTACCGTGGGTGACGACATCGCCTGGATCAAACCCGGGCCCGATGGAAAGTTTTACGCAATTAATCCCGAAGCGGGTTATTTCGGCGTTGCGCCCGGCACGTCGGAATGGTCGAACCCGAATGCCATGGCAACAGTAAAAGAGAATTGCATCTTCACCAATGCCGCGCTAACGCCCGGCGGTGATGTCTGGTGGGAGGGGATGACTAAGACGCCGCCCGCGGAGTTGATCGATTGGCAGGGTCAAAAATGGACACCGGAAATTGCCAAGGAAACAGGCCGCAAGGCGGCTCACCCGAACGCACGTTTCACCGTGCCCGCGAGCCAGTGTCCGTCCCTCGACAAGCATTGGGAAGCAACGCAAGGCGTTCCCATCAGCGCATTTATTTTTGGTGGTCGGCGCAGCACCGCTGTGCCCCTCGTGCTCGAAGCATTCAACTGGAATCATGGCGTCTACATGGCGGCTACTCTCGGTTCGGAAACTACGGCAGCCGCGGCCGGTAACGTCGGGCAGGTGCGCCGCGATCCGTTCGCGAAGCTGCCATTTTGCGGCTACCACATGGGCAGCTATTTCCAACACTGGCTCAACATGGGCAGCAAAGTAAAGGAGCCGCCTCGTATTTTCTCCGTCAACTGGTTCCGCACCGATGACAACGGCAAATTCATCTGGCCCGGCTTCGGCGAAAACATGCGCGTGTTGAAATGGATTGTCGATCGCGTCCGCGGCCGCGCCAACGCCCGGCAAACGACGTTCGGCTGGGC
>JALYOK010000120.1 GCA_030856925.1 Pseudomonadota bacterium | reverse complement strand
TCGCTGATCTCGTCGAATAAAGTATGTCAAAAGTTTAGGCATCCGGCGGGCAATACACTTCAAAGCAATTGCCTTCTGGATCGAACACCTGGATGGAATTAAATGCGCCGCGACGCATGATTTCCTTGTCGAAATGCCCCGCCCATTTGGTCAGCGTAGTGTTGGAATCGACGCGAAATCCGAAATGGGCATCGGTGCGTTTCCCCAGCGGCTCCCCGGGGACGAAGGCGATGAGCGCATCGGCGCCCACGGCGCGATGTTCGTCGGTCTTGAGATCGAACGTGTCGGCGTACCACTTTGCGAGCCCGATTGGGTCGCGCGCGGGCAGATTGATGTGTTCGAGTTTAAGCATGTGATTCTCCTGTTACGCTGCGCGAAGCATGGGTTTTTGCTGATCTTCCGGTGTGCCGTTTTTCCAAGGCAGATCGACGTCGTAATCTCTGATCAAGCAATCGTCCGGCAGGCAAGCGATCGGCGTAAAGTCGCGATGGGCAATATAGCCGGGGCGCTTGAAGCGGCGAATGTGATTCGACACGGCGCATAACGAAAGATAAACGCTGACTCGATTCCAAGGACTCAAATTCGACGACGAGGCATGCACCAGGCATGAATGGAACATGATCATCGAGCCGGGCGGACCTTTCGGCGCCACGATGCCGCCGCGCGTGACCAATTTGCTGATGCTGTCGTGGTCGATGGTCCAAAGCGGATAGCTGGTGGTAGTGAGATCGTGACCGGCATCGAGCATGCCGAGCTTGTGGCTGCCGGGGATAAACATCAGCGGGCCATTGAACTCATTCACCTCGTCGAGGAATATGGCGATATTCATGGCGCGGGGTTCTGGCATTTCATCGTCATTTTTCCAGGTGCCGTAATCTTGATGCCACTGCCACACGTCGCCGTCGAAAGCAGCCTTGCCGTTGATCTTGAACTGATGCATGTAGACGCTCTCGCCGAACATCTGCTGCACCGGCTCGACCATGCGCGGGTGGCGCGCGAGGCGGGCGTACGGCGCGCTATACATGTGGGAGGCGAAGTTGGTGCGCACGGCGTCGGTGCCTTTTTCGCGCACGTTTTCCGGCCGCTGCTGCGCGTAAATATGCGGGACTTCGTCGATAAGTTTTTTCGTCTCGTCCGCCGTGAATTGGCCGGGGAAAAATAGATAACCGTCGCGATCGAACTGGTCACATTGTGCTTGCGTGAGTTTCACGTTTTGAGTCTCCTAAGAAAATATCAGAAAATATCCCGTACTGCCTCAAGCCGCGCAGAGTTGGGCGAGAAGGCGATTCGATAAGTTTTTGGCGGCGATCTCGCCGTGCTCGCGGGTGAGGCGCTCCGCGGTGGGGGCATCGCCGGTGCGGATTGCATCGATTATCGCCGCGTGTTCGTCCCACACGCTTTCGCGCACCCCCGCCGTCAGCAACACTGCACTCATGGCGCGGCGGATGTGGGCCCAATGACGATTCGCCGATTCGGCGATCAACGTGTTGCCGCTCGCTTCATAAATGGCGTTGTGAAATGCGATGTCGGTCTCCACCAGCGTGGCTACGCTGCGCCCGCGGGCGGCCTTCAGTCCGCGATCGATCAGGCCGCGGTCGATGTTCGCCTTGCGTTCCGCCGCCAACCGCGCTGCCAGCGCATCCAGTGCGCCGCGGAGTTGATAAACCTGGGCGATCCAGACGGGGTCGATCGGCGTCACCATCACGCCGCGTTTACCCGCATCGATCACGAAACCGTCCTTTTTTAACAGACGCAACGCCTGCAATACCGGCTGTCTCGACACATTCAACTGAGACGCAATGTCTTCCTGCGCAAGCCTCGCGCCGGGCGCGAGGGTGCCTTCGGTGATCGAACGTAGCAGCGCGTCGTACACGCGCTCTACCAAATCGGGCTCAAGAGTAATATGGGTGAGAGACATGGATGGCTAGGTATGTATTCTGTATACAGTAAACCATTTGCATCCGCATTGCAAGCATCACGATAGGCTTGCCGTTACCGCTAAAATTTTTATTGACAGACCCAGTTGGCTGCGCGACACTTCACTACAGCGCCGATTTGATATCAGCTTGCGGGCGCGTTAAAAATTCTGCTAAAGCGAACGGTAAACCCGATCCGCTTCAGCAGATCGGGTTTTTGTTTTTGGGGGTTGCCATGAAGCAAGTTTTTCACGCCGAAACGCTGGCGGTGCGCGCCGGCACCGCGCGCAGCCAGTTCAACGAACACAGCGAAGCGTTGTATCTCACCTCGAGTTTCGTGTTCGACAACGCGGCGCAAGCAGCGGCGCGGTTTTCCAATGCCGAGCCGGGCAACGTCTACGCGCGCTTCACCAATCCCACGGTAACGGCGTTCCAACAACGCCTCGCGGCGATGGAAGGCGCGGAGGCTTGTCTTGCCACCGCGACCGGCATGGCGGCGATTCTGTCGTGCTTGATGGGTTTATTGAAGGCCGGCGATCACATCGTCTCGTCCCACAGCGTATTCGGCGCCACTGTGCAATTGTTCAACAACGTGCTGGGCAAATGGGGGTTGGAAACGGCTTACGTTTCGCAGACCGATCTTAACGCCTGGCGTGCCGCGATCAAACCGAACACAAAATTGTTGTTCGTCGAAACGCCATCTAACCCGTTAACGGAAATCGCGGATTTGGCGGGTTTAGCCGAGATCGCGAAGGCCAACGGCATTCTTCTCGTCGTCGATAATTGTTTCTGTACGCCGATTTTGCAACGGCCGATCGAGTTCGGCGCCGACATCGTGATTCATTCGGCTACCAAATATTTGGATGGTCAGGGCCGCGTCCTTGGCGGCGCGGTGCTCGGCCGGCAAGACATGATTACGGAGAGCATTCTGCCGTTCCTGCGCACGGCGGGGCCATCCATCAGCCCGTTCAATGCGTGGGTGTGCTTGAAAGGATTGGAGACGCTGAAGATTCGCATGGAAGCACAATGCAACGCCGCAGCAGAGCTGGCGAATTGGCTCGCCAAAAATCCCCGGGTCGAACGCGTGTACTATCCCGGCCTCGCGGATCATCCGCAGTTTGAATTGGCCAAACGTCAGCAATCCAAAAGCGGTGCGGTGGTGTCATTCGATGTCAAAGGCGGCCGCGAATGCGCCTGGCGCGTGGTTGATAGCACGAAACTGTTATCCATCACCGCCAATCTGGGCGATACGAAATCCACCATCACCCATCCCGCCAGCACCACTCATGGCCGTATCTCGGCGGAAGCGCGCGCCAACGCCGGCATCGGTGAGAGTTTACTGCGCGTCGCGGTCGGGTTGGAAAATATCGACGATATCAAGGCCGATTTGGCTCGCGGGTTGGGGTGATTAGGCACGCCAATCATAATCCTCATCGCCTTGTAGAATGATGAAAGTGCATACCGAGGAGACCATCATGCAATCCGACCTAAACAGTCTAATTCCCAAACCCCAAGTCACGCGCCGCGAGTTTGTCGTCACGGCGTTATCGAGCGGATTCGCGCTCGCGGTTCAGCCCGTGTCCGCCGCGGCCATCACCACCGACAGCGAAGGCTTGACCACCGGCGAAGCTTCCATCGGCCGCGGCTACGACGCCATCCCCGGCTATTTCGCGCGGCCTGCGGCTCCAGAGAATTTCCCGACGGTGCTGGTCGTGCAAGAAATTTCGGTGTGCACGAACACATCAAAGACATCTGCCGCCGTCTCGCGAAGCGCGGCTATCTCGCGGTCGCGCCCGAGTTGTTTTTTCGCCACGGCGACGTCAGCAAGATGAAAGATATTAACGAAATCTTGGAGAAGGTGGTCACGAAAGTTCCCGATGCGCAGGTGATGAAAGATTTGGATGCGACGGTAGCCTGGGCCGAAGCCAACAAGGGCGACATCAAGCGGCTCGCGATCACCGGCTTCTGCTACGGTGGTCGGATCACTTGGCTGTATGCCGCGCATAGCCCCGATGTCAAAGCCGGTGTCGCGTGGTATGGCCGTTTGCAGGGCGTGGCGAGCGCGAATCAACCCAAGCATCCGATCGATGTCGTCAAAGACCTCAAAGCGCCGGTGTTGGGGCTGTACGGCGGCAAAGATCAAGGCATACCGATTTCCGATGTCGAGGATATGCAAAACGATTTGAAGGGCGCGCAGAGCAAATCGGAAATCGTTATCTATCCGGAAGCGCCTCACGGGTTCAATGCGGATTACCGGCAGAGTTACCGCACAGAGGCGGCTGAGGATGGCTGGAAGAAGATGCTGGAGTGGTTTTCGAAAAATGGTGTGAAGTAATATTCGGACGGGCAGGGCGCATTAAACCTGCTTGTCATTCCCGCGAAAGCGGGTATGACAAGACGATTCGCGGGCTGAGAAGAGAAACGGCTAAGGCGTTCGCCCGTCTCTTAAGGTATGCGAATCGCCTTTAGGCCATTCGCATCACAACGCAGATACCCACCGTGTTGATACCAATCCGTCAACACCCAGCGCTCGCATTCTTTTCCATCTACCTGATGATGGTGCAACGCCGGCCGATGGGTGTGGCCGTGGATCAGGCGTGGATAAATGTGTTCGCGCAACGCGGCTTCTACGCTTGCCGGCGTGACATCCATGATATCGATGGATTTCATTTGTTTTTCAGTTTCGCTGCGGCGGCGCAGATCCGCGATGATTGCCTTGCGCTGTTCCAGCGGCTGCGACAGGAACTGTCGTTGCCAGCGCGGATCGCGCACTTGCTTTCGAAAGTTCTGATACTCGACATCATCGGTGCACAGCGTGTCGCCGTGCATCAACAGCGTCCGCGCACCGTTGAGTTCGATCAAACTCGGATCGGACAGCAGCCTCGCGCCGCTTGCCTGGCAAAACGCCTCGCCGATCAAAAAATCGCGATTGCCATGCATGAGATAAACCGCGACACCGGACGAGGTGAGGGCGGCCAATGCGCTGACGATGGATCGATTGAACGGATCCTCAATATCGTCATCGCCCGCCCAATACTCAAAAAAATCGCCGAGGATATAAAGTTGGTCGGCTTTGCGCGCAGCGCTTTGAAGAAAGTCGAAGAATAATTGCTTGATGCGCGGCCGGCTTGCGCATAGATGCAGATCGGAAATGAAAAGCGTTGTCGTCACGTATCGTGCTATAAATTGAAGCTGCGAAATAGTTTAGCCGTTTCACCACGGCGCATATATGTTTTTCGTACTATCGAAAGTGCTGTGGTTCTTGGTTCAGCCGCTCAATTTGATCGCTTTGCTGGTGATCGGCTCTGTGCTTGCCTCGTGGCGTGGCAAGGCTCGAGCGGCGCGCCGCATGGCCGTTCTGGCGATGCTCGGTTTGATCACGCCGATCGTCGTGCCGATCGATCGATGGCTGTTGGCGCCGTTGGAGCAACGCTTCACGGCGCCGGATCCGATGCCGCAGCAAGTCGCCGGCATTATCCTGTTAGGCGGCGCACAACGACCGGCGCTCACGGCGTATTGGAAGCAACCAGAACTCAACGCTTCGGCAGAAACCCTTATCACGTTTGTTGCGCTCGCCCGCCGCTATCCGCTCGCGAAGCTGGTATTCAGCGGCGGCTCCGGCGATATTTTCCACCAGGAGTTGAGCGAGGGGGAGACGGTTCGATTGTTTCTCGAGCAACAAGGCTTCGAAGGCTCACGGGTGCAATACGAAAACAAATCGCGCAATACCTATGAGAACGCGCTGTTCTCGCAACGCTTGCTTCAACCGAAACAGGAAGAGAACTGGCTGATGATTACCAATGCGCGAACTGTTCCCCGCGCGATGGGCGTATTTCGTAAGCTCGGATGGAACGTGACGCCCATGTCCGCGGACCACACCGTTATTCCCGACGGTGAGTGGGAACCGCAGTTCAATTTGGCGCTCGAGTTTACGGTGATTAATGAGGGGTTACACGAATGGCTGGGGCTCGTAGCGTATTATTTCAGCGGCAAGTCGAATGACTTGTTTCCTGCGCCTTAAGCTCCAAAAAAAGCGACTACTGCCAAGCTGTCATTCCCGAGGAAGCGGGAATCCATGTTGACGTCGCGTTGAATGGATCCCCGCTTTCGCGGGGACGACAAGCACTTCGGAGAATCTAACAGCGCTCGGCGCGCTCGATCACCACATCTTCCACCGGCACGTCTTGATGACCGCGCTTGTTTCCGGTTGCAACACCTTTAATCTTGTCGACTACTTCTTTGCCTTCAATGACTTTGCCGAACACACAATAACCCCAGCCGCGC
>JALYOK010000112.1 GCA_030856925.1 Pseudomonadota bacterium | reverse complement strand
CGTCGCGCCTTTTACTTGAGAACCGGCGTTGATCATCTTCTTTACCGTCTGTTCGGCGATATGTTTGCCCATGCTGTCGTTGATGCGCCGGCCCGCTAAAATTACTTGCGGAATATAGCCGAGCATTTCGGCTTTGTGGGTAAGATAGTACGGATCGACGCCGATGCAGTGACCACCAACCAGCCCCGGGCGAAACGGCAAGAAATTCCATTTTGTGCCCGCTGCTTTGAGCACTTCGATTGTGTCGATGCCAATGCGGTCGAAGATCAGCGCAAGTTCGTTCATAAGTGCGATGTTGAGATCGCGTTGCGTGTTCTCGATCACTTTGGCGGCCTCTGCGACTTTGATGCTGGACGCGCGATGAACGCCGGCGCTTATGATGCTCTCGTAGAGCTGCGCGACCTTTTCCAGCGTCTCTGCGTCATCGCCAGATACGATCTTCAGAATTTTGGTGAGGGTGTGTTCCTTATCGCCGGGGTTGATGCGTTCGGGCGAATAGCCGACATGGAAATCTTGCATCCATTTCAAGCCAGAATTTTTTTCCAGCACCGGAATGCAAACTTCTTCCGTGGCGCCGGGATACACGGTCGATTCGTACACCACGATGGCGCCTTTTTTCATATTCTTGCCGACGCTGATACTGGCGCCGATCAGGGGCGAAAAATCCGGTTGATGAGCATTGTCGATGGGCGTTGGGACTGCGATGATGATGTAGTCGGCCCTGGCGAGCGCTTTCGGATCCGTGGTAAACCTCAGGTGTTTCGCCGCCTCAAGATCAGCGGATGACAACTCGCCAGTGGGGTCCACAAAGCGGCGATAACGAGCAACTTTTTCCTCGGATAGGTCGAATCCGATGGTTTCGATTCGTTTGCCGAATTCAACGGCAAGGGGCAACCCGACATAACCTAGCCCGACTACCGCGACAACACTCATGCCCAATACCTCTTATAAATTTTGGAAGAATTTTTTGCCACTAGAGGGCGCGACATCCTCAATAACGCCGGAATCTATGATTAAATTTAAGTTTATTTATCTAAGTGCGAGATGTTAGCCTGTTACTGTGTCGCGATCAGATCCAAGATATGGTAATTTGGCAATTAATGCACTAATCATAGAACGAAATTTTTAAAAGGATAATTATGCCGGAAAGAGGGCGCAAAGCCGTGATTCAGATCATTGTTCTAAAAAGAATTATTTTTGGATTTTTGCTTGCGACGGCGTTTCACCCTGCCGCCAAAGCTGATTTGTCTCAGACCATCGAAAAAATCCGTCCTTCCGTCGTGGGGGTGGGAACTTACCTGAAAACACGTAGTCCTGCAATCAGGGTGCTTGGTACCGGTTTCGCTGTCGGCGATGGTCAGTATGTAATAACCAACGCCCATGTTACCCCGGCGTTCCTGGATACGGAAAATAAGGAAACGTTGATTGTTCTTACCGGGCGAGGTAAAGAAGTTCAGCCGCGCGAGGCGGTGGAGGTCGCCCAGGATGCAGAGCATGATATTGCCTTGCTGAGAATAAAAGGCACACCTCTTCCTTCCATGGTGTTGGGCTCGACGGGGGGTGTGCGGGAAGGTCAGCAATATGCGTTCACCGGATTTCCTATCGGCGCGATTTTGGGGCTCTATCATGTCACCCACCGCGCGATCATTTCGTCGCTTACCCCTATAGTCATTCCTGGGCGTACGTCACGGGATCTTAATGAACATTCGGTGAATCGGCTACGCAAGACATTCAACGTATTTCAACTCGACGCGACTGCTTATCCGGGCAACAGCGGCAGCCCGCTCTATCATCCCGATAGCGGCGAGGTGATCGGCGTTTTGAATATGGTGTTTGTGAAACAGACCAAGGAAAACGTCTTGTCTGATCCTAGTGGAATTGCCTACGCGATTCCAGCAAGTTATGTGACGGACCTATTGAATCGTGCCGGCGTCAACAACTAGGGTCGTTTAGTTTGCTCGTCCATAGATGTCGCCGAAACGGACGATGTCGTCTTCTTCCAAGTAGGCGCCGGTCTGAATCTCGATAATCTGTAGCGGGAT
>JALYOK010000111.1 GCA_030856925.1 Pseudomonadota bacterium | reverse complement strand
GATTGATTCCAGGGCGCGAACCCTGAGCGCGGGACCGGACTCTTTTCTATCCAAGTGCGATGTTCCCATGACGGTTCCGTTCTTGATTGCGGGCAGGTGTGAGGTGAGAAGGTGACGCAGCTCGATTCCGAAATTATGGTTAGCGCGGCGCCTCACGATTTTTATCGTACTGCAAATTCTTTGGCTTAAAAACAACTTAGTGGGGAGCGGATCACTTAAGTATGAAGCGGACACGGATGAGGGAACCTCTGATAACTTAACTCCCTCGCGGTCGTGCTGGACTTAATCATCACAGGCCTCTAGCCCGATTGATGTCGATTGCGTCAAGGTGTAGGCTTAAAACCACGGTGAGTCGACCCAGACACGTTTGTCCCGGAAATGTAAGCCGTTGAACTGTTATTCACTTTCTAATAGGCGATCATCATCATGGCAACGAATTCCCACAATAACACCATCGTCGCGACCCCCGCGCAGGCGGTAAGCGGTACGCTGATTCACGGCGCTGCTATCGGCAATAAGTGGCCGGCGCTGTTCGCCGTCATCCTGGGCGCGGTTTTGATCTTCGGCGTCGGCTTTTCAAATCTCAGCGTGTCCCACAACGCGGCCCACGACACTCGGCACGCCATGACCTTTCCATGCCACTAGACCCACAGCGGTCATTCCGGCACATCGTGTTGTCCGCGGTGATTTCCGGGTGGATCACTGGGATGTTGATCACGCTCGTGCAACAATTTACGACCGGGCCGCTCATCGCGCAAGCGGAAGTTTATGAGCAAAGAGGGGAAAAGCCCGCAGAAAAAATCACCGTCGCCGAAGTAGCGGCGGGTGCGCCGCACGACCAAGACGCGGAATTGTGGAAACCGAAAAACAGTTTCGAGCGGACCTTTTACACGGGAGTTACAACGGTTCTAGTCGCGATTGGTTACGCGCTGCTCCTAGGAGCGTGTTTATCCCAGATGCGAACGGCCAGTTGGCGAACGGGATTGGCGCTCGGTGTGGCCGGGTTCTTGGTCTTTCAGCTCGCTCCGGCGTTGGGACTCCCGCCCGAGCCGCCCGGTGCGCCGTACGCCGATCTAGTGGCGCGGCAACTGTGGTGGGTGGGCACGGCGATTGCGACCGCCTTGGCGCTGGGGGCTTGGTTTTATGCGCGTTCAAACTCAAAGGCTATTTGGATTCCGGTCGGCATCGTGTTGATCTTGCTTCCCCATGTGATTGGCGTGCCGCAAGCGCTCGAACGCCAAGTCTCGATCGTCCCGCATGAACTGTCTCAACGATTTGCGCTAGCCGCATTGATCACAACGGCAGCTTTCTGGCTCGCCCTCGGAAGCATCCAGGGCTATGTATTCGGCAGGTTATGCCAGCGTGGCGCTCGCGGTTGATCGCTACTAGCACGGCCTTTCATTCAGAGAAATTTAGCGTTTTGGCCCGCGAGTGACGCCGACGCGGCGGGCACGGATGCACGCGGCAGCTGCCAGCCTGACTCAGCCGGCAGGAGCCGCGGCGCCACCTTAGCACACCTTGCGGCATCGATATCCCCCACCTGCAATCGCAATCCTTCGCCCAGACGCAGTCCCAAGCTATAGAGCGTGAAGAAGAACACCCGGTAACTCAGAACGCGGGTGGCGGCGAATATGCGCTGCGCCTGCGCGACCGTGACGATGTCCGGCAAGCGTTGAGTCCTGGGCGGCTGGATCAGACCGGAGGCCACCCAAGGCTTACAAAAGACGTGTGCGTAATAAAACTTCAGCCCGTACAGGTCAAGTTTGACCGAACTCCAGGAGTGCGATGTCACCAACTCGGTGAAGTAGTCCGCCAACTGTTGCTCGGACAGGCTGTCAATTTGATGATCAAAGCGAATCCCCGATTCGGCGGATGGCGCGGGAGTAAGCCTCAATCGTCTTGGGCTGCAGGCCTTTGAGTTTCAGGTGCTGCAGATGCAACTCGTACTTCTGTTTGAAATCTGCGTCGGACAATGCTTTCATCTTAAGATAACCTCATAGTTCGTCATGGAACAATCCCTCGCGAGAGGGGTGAGGTTATATTTTGAATCCAAAACGTCGCCACCGCTTCCTCCGCGTAGCGGCTTCGTCCAACCCGGCGCAAAAACCGATGTCTGTTCGACATCGAACAAAAATATGATATTTCGGCCTATTAGTGCGGGTCAGAATGAGGCTAAACTTGGCCCCGGCGGCGCGCCGGGGCCAAAGGGTAAACGCCTTCGGCGTTAGCCCAGCTTAACTTCGATTCTGCGCGGCTTGGCTTGCTCGACCTTGGGCACATATAGCTTAAGTACGCCGTCCTTTAGGGCAGCATCGATCTTCGCTATATCCAATTCGCGGCTCAGGGTAAAACTTCGCTTATATTGCGCCGCGCGTATCTCCGCATAGACCGGATCGATATTCTGGGACTCGCCCAGGCTGATGGGAGCCTCGATGGTCAACGTATCGCCATCCACCCGGATCGCAAGGTCCTCTTTTGCCACGCCCGCTAAATCGGCAATTACCGTAATTCCCGCTTCGTCCTCGATCACGTCCACCGGCGGAATGAGTGCGGCGGCTTCCGCGCCCGGCGCCTCACGTTTGAGGATGTCTTGGTTGGTTTCCATGGTTAAACCTCCTATCGATTAATGAAAATCCAATTCAGTTTACGTCCTTCACCTCAATGCGACGCAGTTTGGACGATTCCTGCTTGTGAATGGCGATATGTAGCACGCCGTTCCGATATGTGGCATCCACCCGCCCTGAGTCCACGCCCTCGGGCAAATTGACGACACGCTTAAATGATCCGACGAACCGCTCGCGCGCGTAAACGCTCAGCTTTTCGCTTTCCTGCGGGACATTGCTCTCGCGCTCGCCGGCAATGCTTAACAGCCCCTTATCCACTGACACCTCGAGCTTCTTCGGATCGATACCCGGCACAAACGCGAAGATTTCAACGGCATCAGCCGTGGTGCCCACGTTGATCGCCGGAAATGCTCGGCGGCCAACCGCGCGAATGCTCGAAGGCCATCCTCTTGGCCCAAACAGTTGCTCCACTTGGCGTTGCAGATGGTCATAGTCCGCGAACATATCACTAGGAACCCTTAATAAGGATGGATACATGATTTACTTACTCCTTTTTAGGTAGGTCAACAAACGGTCTAGAAGGACCTCCTTATGGCAGCCCCTCCGCCACCTGCGGGGCAGCCCCCGGCACGCTGGGCCGATAGATTGCCGCCCCTTTGCCGCAATTGTTGGGATAAGGAAACCAGAATTCAAGACCCCTGCCAACGCCGGAAACGGAGGTTATCGAGTTTTCTAGGCATGAAAGGGGACCCGGGATACAACCCTCCTGGTTCGCACCGCTTTCGGCGTTTCCGCCAATGCAGGAACAAGATCGCATAACCTTGCGGCCATCGAGTAAGTTCTCTGCGCGGACTGGTAGAAAAGGCAGTCAGCGCACAGTACCGATCGGTTCGAACAACCGTTCCATCTCATCCGCCGGCATTGGCCGTCCGAACAGGTACCCCTGGCCCCATTGACAGCCGTAGGCGAGCAGGTGCTCGGCTTGGGATTCTTCTTCAATGCCTTCGGCCGTAACTTCAATCTCCATGCT
>JALYOK010000250.1 GCA_030856925.1 Pseudomonadota bacterium | reverse complement strand
CGGCCGGTCGTGATCGAGCGTGTTCCGGTGACCGTAGTGCGCGAGCCGATCTACCTGCATGTTCCTCCGGGTCACGCGAAAAACTGGCGCAAGCACTGCCATAAGTACAACGCCTGTGGTCAGCGGGTCTACTTTGTGAGGAATGACTGGTATGACACCCAATACGTACCGCGCTATCGCGAGCGGCATGGCGGGGGTCACGGCGAACGCCACAACCAGCATAGCGATAATGATCGTAACGAACGGAATGATCGTGGCCACAAGAAGGGTCGGGGCCGCGACCACTGACTGGTAGCGGATTTAGTGATAGATGCCCGCTGCACTTTCTTATACCGAGCCACGAGGAGCATCCTGCTTGCCTCGTGGCAAGGTATGCCACGCAAGCTAGCCCAACTTTCTCAACTCGCCTGAAGAATAGGCGGTTTTTTTGAGGGCGATGCTTGGACAGCCGCGTGGATGCTGGGGGTGAGGTTACAAAGTGGTTGTAGTGTAGACCAAGTGTCTAGCCAGTCGCTGGGTTTTGCGTACCATGCGGCGGTATCATGTATCTGCGCTGCAATCGGCGATTCAAGGACGGCAAGGAGCATTGCTACTGGAACATCGTCGAAGCCAAGCGCTGCGCCGATGGCCGGATGGTGCAGCGACAAGTCTTGTATCTGGGTGAGATCAACGACAGCCAGCGCGAGGCTTGGTGCCGGGTTATTGAAACGTTCGATGAAGATGCGCAACGGCGCACGCAACTCGCGTTTTTTCCCGGTGCTGTCAACACTCAGTTCTTACGTGCCGGTTCTTACGTGCCGGCCGCGGCGCACGACCTCAGCGAACGGAACCCTCCCATAACACTTTCTTGCGCATGGCGAGGTCGGTCAGCAACGGCTCCGCCGGGCCGGAATGACTCACCCGGCCTCGATCCAGCACATAGGCGCTATCGGCCAGCGCCAGCACCAAATCGAGATCGTGCTCGATGACGAGTATCGTCATCTCCGCGCGCAGTTGATCGAGAGAGCGAAATACTTCTTCGACCACCGCCGGCGACAGGCCTTCGAACGGCTCGTCGAGCAACAAGAGTTTAACGTTGCCCGACAACGCACGGGCGATCGCGACCATCTGCTGTTCACCGCCGGAAAGCACGTCGGCCTTGGTGTTGAGCTTGTCGCGGAGGCGCGGGAAGTAGGAAAAAATGCGCTCCTGATCCCAATGCACACCCTCCCCCGCCTGCCGGCTCAAACCGCCGAGCCGCAGGTTTTCCGCAACCGTAAGTCCAGCGAATAGACGCCTGCCCTGGGGCACGTAGCCAAGACCCATGCGCGCGATTTGCTCGGGTGTTTTGCCGCTGATCACGTGGCCGGCGAAGGTCACGCTCCCGCTGCGCGGTGGCACGATGCCCATAATCGTTTTAAAAGTCGACGATTTGCCCGCCCCATTGCGCCCCAGCAATGCCGTCACCTGATTGCCCCGGATATCGAGCCGGACGTCGTGCAAGATGTGGCTCTCACCGTAAAACGTGTTTACGCCTTCCAAGCGCAGAATCATTTCCCCCGGCGTCGCGCCGGAGCGGCTCGCCATGACGGCCTTGCGCCCGCTGCCTAGATAAACCTCTTGCACAGTGGAATCGTGGCGCACGGCATCGGCGTCGCCGGTTTTCAACACGGCGCCGTTATGCATCACGGTAATGTGATCGGCGAACTCGAACACGCGATCGATATCGTGCTCCACCAGCAGCACGCCCATGTGTTCCGCTAGTTGTTTCACCAGACCGATAATGCGTTCCCGTTCCGCTGGCGCCAAGCCCGCAAGCGGTTCGTCGAGCAAAAGCAGACGCGGTTTTGCGGTAAGCGATAGACCGATTTCTAACAGCCGCTGGCCACCATAGGACAGATCGGCCACCTTCGCCTGTTCCATGCCTTCGAGGCCGAGAAATTTCATGAGGGTGGCAAGCTCGTCGTTTACTTGGGCCAAATGTTGCGAGTCTCGCCAGACGTTGAAGCGCGCGGCATCGGACGCTTGCAAACCCAAGCGCAGATTTTCTCGCACCGTCAGGTCGGGAAATAAACTCGTGATCTGGAACGAGCGGGCGATTCCCTTCGCAGCCATTTGGTGGGCCGGCGCACCGGTGATGGTTGTCCCAGCAAAAACCAACTCGCCGGTGTCGGGTGGATAGGCGCCGGAGAGTAAATTAAAGCACGTGGTCTTGCCCGCGCCGTTAGGTCCGATCAGCGCTTGCAGTCGGCCGTGGCGAATACTCATGCTCACGTTATCGACGGCGCGAAAGTCGCCGAAGGATTTCGCCAAACCGTTGGCCTGGTAGAGTGTGTCGCCTGCATTCAGCGTTTGGGGTCGTTGCAAGAACGGCGGCGCCGTTTGCGCAATCGCCGGTGTTAATCGACCGGCCATGGCCGCCAGCCCCTCTGGTACTTTGCGGAACGGCGCCAGCAGCCTGGCGCCCAGGCCTACCAGTCCGGTGGGCGTGAATAAAATGAACGCCATGAACAACAGGCCAAACCAAAACTGCCACGCCGCGGTGTACGACGACAAAAATTCTCGGAACAAGATATAGAACAGGGCGCCGAGGGCCGGGCCGAGAAAATTTCGCGCGCCGCCGATAATGGTCATAGCGACGATTTCGCCGGAAAAGTTTACGTGCACGAGATCGGCGGAGACAAACAATTTCAGAAAAGCATAAAGACTGCCGCCCAAGCCCATCACGACTGCGGAGATAACGAAGGCAATGAGTTTGTAACGTTTGACGGGGTAACCGACGAACGTGGCGCGCTGCTCGTTCTCCCGAATCGCCACCAGCACGCTGCCGAACGGCGAGCGCGTGATGCGAAGTAACACCCATGCGGCGAATAGAACAATGGCGCCGACGAACCAATAGAACGTAGCGGCGTCGTCAAGATTCACGCCGAACAACGTTGCGCGCTTTATGCCACGCAAACCGTTCTCACCGCCGGTGAAATCGGTCCAGCGATAGGCGACATAAAACCCAAGCACCGTGAATGCCAAGGTCAGCAACGAAAAATATACGCCGCGCCGGCGCAACACCAGAAAACCCACCACCAAGCCGAGTAGCGTGGTGAACAATAGCGCCGCCAGCAAGGGCAACGTCATGCTGCCGACGAACCAGTGCAATTGTGTGAGAGCCGCCGCGTAGGCGCCAAAACCGAAAAATAAGCCATGACCAAAACTTAACAGACCGGTGTATCCGAGCAGTAAATTGAATCCCAAACCGATTAGCGCGAAGATCGCAATTTCCGTGGCGATGCCATAGCTGTAGCCGAACGGTTGCAGCACGAATGGCAGCAGAATCAATCCTACCGCGAGGACAGTCAAAGGGACGATGCCTGTGCGATTATTCATTCAGTACCGCACCATCAGCCGCGTGGATACGGGGTAGCCCGAG
>JALYOK010000249.1 GCA_030856925.1 Pseudomonadota bacterium | reverse complement strand
ATGACCATCGTCCATGGGCATCTTAGCTTCAGAACTTCCGTAGCGTCCCACATTTTTCCGGTTTTCGCGGATCGTCGTCGGCGATGATCGCCTTGGCGGCTTTCATGTGTTCGTTGCGCCAGCATTCCGCGCCCAGGCGCACCGCGCTCAAGTCGTGACCCAAACAGATGAGGTAACCGTCGACGATCAAGCCGCTGTCGTTGCAAAACCGGCCTTCGACGATTTCCGCCTGACCCATTTTTTGGTAGGGGGAAAGCTCGATGTTGGGGTCGAAACACTGCGCCATAAATTTGGTCAGTTGGTCGAGTGTACAAACGGTGGCGGCATGGGCAGGCAGCGAC
Source organism: Pseudomonadota bacterium (assembly GCA_030856925.1). Taxonomy (GTDB): domain Bacteria; phylum Pseudomonadota; class Gammaproteobacteria; order Burkholderiales; family JALYOK01; genus JALYOK01. The sequence continues at coordinate 7,125 of JALYOK010000249.1, read as the reverse complement.
GAAAACGTCAGCAACGTTGCGACCGCGATGCCGATCAAGGAATAAGAGCAAGTTTTCATGGCGCGCCTCTACTATGGTTTACATTCCGCCGGCTTGCGCGGATCGTTTTCCGGTATCAAATTCACCGCCAGTTCCAACACCGCCGGCGCGCCGCAACCCATAATGTTTTTCACCGCGTCGGGGTCGTCGCCGCGGCAACGGAACATGCCGTCGCGGGCCAAATCGCCTTTGCCGCAGAAACGAGCTTTGATCAAATCTTCCAGCCCACCTTTTTGATAGTCGGACGGCGCGCCGATGTTAAGACACGCATCGATGTGACGCGCCATGTCGTCGCGATTGCAAAGGTCGCGGGCAAAAACCCCCATCGAGGCAACAATCGATAGGGCGCCGAGTACGAGGGGGGCTAGCATTGGTTTAAGTTTCATTTTGGTTTGAGGGTTTGCTTGAATTGAGGGGTTAAATCCTGCCGCTGCAGTCAGCGGGTTTACGCGTTTCGCTGTTGGGGATCGCTTGTTGCGCCGCCGCCGCATGGGCCTCGGGCTTACAGGCGAGAATAATTTTCACCTGATCGACGTCATGGAGCCAACAGGACATGACGCCGTCGGTGACGAACAATGGTTTACCGCAAAAATGCCCCTTCAGGATATTGTCGCGACCATCTTGCTGTAGTTTAGACAGATCTTTTTGCGCCGGATCGATGCACCAGTTTATTAAGGTCTTGATCTCGTCGACCTTGCAGCCGAGATCATATTCCGCACGCGCCAAACCGCTTACGCCGATCAGTATAAGCGCCCCGCCCAGAGTCGTTACGTATTTCATATTAGATTCGCTCAATAATCGTCGCCGTCGCCATACCATGGCCGATGCACATGGTTTGCAAACCGAATTGCCCGCCCGTCGCTTCCAGGCCCGCGAGCATTTTCGCCATCAGCCCGCCGCCCGTCGCGCCCAGGGGATGACCGTGGGCGATGGCGCCACCCCAGGGATTTACCTTATCCATGTCCGGCTTGATCTCCCGCGACCAGCCTAACACGACCGTCGCAAAAGCTTCGTTAATTTCAAACCAGTCGATATCATTCACGTTGAGCCCCGCCTTCTTCAACGCAAGCTGTGTCGCCGGGATGACACCCATCAATTGCAAAGTCGGATCGGAGCCGACCACCACGCGAGCGCGAAACCGGGCGCGGGGTCTGAAGCCATCGGCCTTCGCGATATCGCGGTCGGCCACCAAGACCGCTGAAGCGCCGTCCGAAATCTGGCTGGCGTTGCCCGCCGTCACCACGCCGTTGCCGCCGGGACGAAATACGGTCTGCAACTCCGCCATGCGTTTCTCGTCGATGACTTCGCGAATGCCCTCATCGCGAGTAAGGTTTGCCGATGCGCTATGGGGATCCACAGCGGGTGTCATGATGATTTCCTTGTTGCGCTCCGCTTTCGCCGCCGCTGCGGCTTTACGATGGCTATCCTTGGCGAAATCGTCGACATCTTTACGCGTCAGCATCCACTTTTCCGCTATGCGCTCCGCACTTTCACCTTGATGAATGAGATCGTGTTTCTTGAATAGCTCCGGGTTGAGCTTCTCGAATCCTTGCGCCGATTGGCCCAAAGAAATATCCAGAAACATCGGCACCCGGGTCATGCTTTCCACGCCGCAACCGATGGCGTAGTTCATATCGCCCGCCGCAATGGCTTGGGCCGCAAAATGCACGGCTTGCTGTGACGAACCACACATGCGGTTCAATGATACGCCGGGCACTTCGACCGGGAACCCGGCCAGCAATACCCCGAGTCGGCCTGGATTGGCGCCCTGCTCGCCCGCCAAGGTCACCGTGCCGTTGACGACGTCCTCGATCTTGGCCGGATCGATTCCAACCCGATTCACTAAACCCGTCAACGCATGGGCCAACAAACTATCGGGCCGAATCTCGCGCAAGGCCCCGCCACGGCGGCCGAAGGGACTGCGCACCGCCTCTAGGATCACTGCTTCTGACATAAATATTGTCCGTAAAATTTCAGGGATTAATAAATCAAATGGTATCAGATTCTTACTTAAGTCCGCGGCCCCTGGCAACGTGTGACGAAATTTGCAGATGCAGTGTGGAAGGCTTTGATGAACCGCGTACTACTGCGTTATACCTGATCATGACGGCAGTCGATAGGCAGCGCCGATACTTTCCGGGTATCATAGATTTGTTGTTTACGAGGAATGTTCGTGGATAGTTTTGATGTCATAGTCATCGGCAGCGGTCTGGCCGGCATGTCCGTGTCCTTGCGCCTGGCGGACCGCGGCATGCGCATTGCGCTCATCACCAAACAACAACTCATCGATGGCGCCAGCAACTGGGCGCAGGGCGGCATTGCGGCGCCGATCGCTGACGACGATTCCACCGACGATCACGTGAAAGACACCATGATCGCCGGCGCCGGTTTGAATGACGAAGTCGCCACCCGCTTTGTCGTCGAACATGCGAAGGAGGCCATCGAATGGCTGGTCGCGCGCGGTGTAGCCTTCACGCGCGACGAGACCAGCCCGCTCGGTTTTCATCTAACGCGCGAAGGGGGCCACAGCCATCGGCGCATCTTGCACGTCGAAGATGCCACCGGTCATGCGGTGCAACTCACGCTCACGCAGCAAGTTCAACGGCAGCCGAATATCACGTTGTTCGAACATCATATCGCCATCGATCTCATCACCGGCAAACGCTTAGGCCGCAACGAGCAACGCTGTTACGGCGCCTATGTGCTCGACAAAACTACCGACGAGGTAATGACCATCGCGGCGCCGAATACCGTGCTGGCGGCGGGCGGCGCGGGCAAGGTCTACCTCTACACCACCAATCCGGATATCGCCACCGGCGATGGTTTCGCCATGGGCTGGCGCGCCGGTTGCCGCGTGGCGAACATGGAGTTCATTCAGTTTCATCCGACTTGTTTGTTTCATCCTCACGCGAAATCGTTCTTGATCTCGGAAGCGGTGCGCGGCGAAGGTGGTTTGCTAAAATTACCTGACGGCGCCCGCTTCATGCCGGCCCATGACGAGCGCGCCGAACTAGCGCCGCGCGACGTGGTCGCCCGCGCCATCGACTTTGAGATGAAAAAGCGCGGCCTCGATTGCGTTGACCTCGATATCTCGCACAAGCCGGAAGCGTTTCTGCGCGAACACTTTCCCAACATCATGAAACGTTGCATGGAACTCGGTATCGACATCTCCAAGCAGCCGATTCCCGTTGTTCCCGCGGCGCACTACAGTTGCGGCGGCGTGATGGCGGATCTTAACGCGCGCACCGATGTCGATCATCTTTACGCCGTCGGCGAAGTAGCCCATACCGGATTGCATGGCGCCAATCGTTTGGCGAGCAACTCGCTGCTTGAATGTTTAGTGTTCGGCCAAGCCGCGGCGGAACACATATTCAACTCGCCGACAGCGGAGGGTCCCGCTCTGCCGCCCTGGGACGAAAGCCGGGTCACCGACGCCGATGAAGAAATCGTCATCTCCCACAACTGGGAAGAGTTGCGCCGTTTTATGTGGGACTATGTCGGCATCGTGCGCACCACCAAACGCTTACAACGCGCGCAGCACCGCATCAAATTGTTGTCCGACGAAATCAACGAGTACTACACCAATTTTCGTATCAGCAACGACCTAATCGAGTTGCGTAACCTGGTGCTGAGCGCCGATCTTATCGTGCAATGCGCCCTCGCCCGCCACGAAAGCCGCGGTCTGCATTACAGCTTGGATTATCCTGCCACCGCCGAACGCGCGATCAATACGGTGCTTACGCCGCCGCGTCCTATCTCTACCCCTCGCAACCGTGCTGGGTAAGACCGAACCGATTTATCTGACCGCGCAGATTCGGCTGATCGAACAAGCGGCGGTCGACGACAATCCGCGCATCCAATTGATGGAGCGAGCCGGCGAGGCAGCGGCCGACATCGCCCGCGGCTTGCTCGGTGAAAATGCCACCAGCGTGTTGGTGCTCGCCGGCCCCGGCAACAATGGCGGCGACGCTTATGTGGTGGCGCGTCATTTGAAGCGCTGGTTCTACCATGTCGATGTAGTCGCGCCCGGCGATCCGAAAAAAATCGCCGGCGACGCCGCCGACGCGTACGTTATGTGGCAGGAAGCGGGCGGCTCGATCAGCGAAGCCAGCCCGGTCGATAAGCGTTATGACCTGGTGGTGGATGGTCTATTCGGCATCGGCCTTGAGCGGGAAATTTCCGGCGCTTATCGAAAATTGATCGAACACGTAATCGAGCGGAACATACCGGTGCTCGCGCTCGATATTCCAAGCGGGCTCGATAGCGACACCGGCATGGTCAAGGGCATCGCGTTACCGGCACAGGATACCGTGACATTTATTGCGCTGAAACCCGGCCTGCTGACCCGCGACGGCCCCGATTACTGCGGCAAAGTGCACGTCGCCGACTTGGGCCTCGCGCCGGAAGAATACGTCGGCGCCGAAGGACGTCTGCTGCGCGATGTCACGATAAAGCATTTACTAAGGCCGCGCAGGAAGAACTCACACAAAGGCCGCTTCGGCGACGTCGCCATCATCGGCGGCGCCGAAGGCATGGTGGGCGCGCCGTTGCTGGCGGCGCGGGCAGCCCTCAAGCTCGGCGCCGGACGCGTGTTTGCTGGCCTCGTGGCCAAGGACGCGCCGAGCGTTGATCCGCAATACGCCGAATTGATGCTGCGCGAGGCCGAAGAAATACTGAGCCTGGCGAACATCAGCGCTCTGATCGTCGGGCCGGGTCTTGGCAAATCCATCGCGGCGAAACGCCTATTGGTGCGAGCCATCGAGACCGACTGGCCGTTACTGCTCGACGCCGATGCGCTGACCTGGATCGCCGCGGAGCCGGACCTGCAACTTGCCTTACATAATCGCGAAGCAACGACTGTCATTACGCCCCACCCCGCCGAAGCCGCGCGCTTGCTCGGCGCCCTAACCGGCAATGTGCAAAACGACCGGCTCGCCGCCGCCCGCGAACTGGTCAACCAACTAAATAGTCATGTCGTATTGAAAGGGGTGGGCAGCATCTGCATCACTCGCGACGGCAAGTGGCACATCAACACCAGCGGCAATCCCGGCCTTGCCAGCGCCGGCATGGGCGATGCACTGGTTGGCATGATCGCCGCGCTGATGGGACAAGGCCTCAGCGCCTAACATGCGATGCTGTATGCGGTTTATCTGCACGGCGCCGCAGCCGATCATTGCGTCGCCAACGGCGCCGGCCCCATTGGGTTAACGGCGAGCGAAGTCATCGATGCGGCACGGCATGTTATCAATACCTGGGTCGGGCACTCATAATCAATAATCCTAGATCGGTCTGGTCTATCCGATTCTGACTGCCTCTAGGATGCTATTGTCCCCCCGTGTCGGAACAATGCGCAGAAGCCGAAGACCTGCCGCCGAGAACAAATTCGCGAAACCGTCTTGCGTGCGTTCTCGTCCACCTTCCGTCAATGTTAGCATGACAAGGTCCATCAACTTTGCATAGCTCCGCTCGTTGCCGGGCAAAATGACTTTCTCGCAAACCAACAGTTTGGCGTGGACGTGCATCGCGTTCCGGCACGCATTCAAGATGGAAATACAATCCCCATCGCTCCAATCGTGAAGAATATGTTTGAGCAGAAAAGCATCTCCTTCCTGCGGAACGGAGTCAAAAAAACTTCCCGGCATCGTAAGACAACGACCGGACAATCCACGCGCGGCAAGGAAGTCGCGTCCACGTTCGATGACATGGGGTAGGTCGAACAATACACCGCGCAGATCGGGCGTTGCTTCGACAACTGCCGCCAGCGTGCTTCCCACGCCGCCTCCTATGTCGACCAGGACGCTGAACTGCTTCCAGTCGTAGGCATCTACAATTGCCGAATTGAGCATATTCGATGAACTGACCATGGCGGCGTCGAAGCATGTGGCGGATGCAGGATGATTGGCCAGATAGTCAAACATCGGCGCGCCGTGTACGTGCGAGAAGCCTGCTTCGCTCGTTCTCACGCTATGACCCAGTCCTTCCCAAGCCCGCCATATCAGTGCATCACCAAACATCATCGAGAGTCCTCGCAACGATCCCTGCACGTCGACTCTTAGAAACTCGGACATTGGCGTGTTCGCGTAGCGACCGTCCGCGCACTGCTCAAATATTCCGTAGGACTCCAGGTACCGAATTAGACGCACTAAAGTGTTTGCGTGGGTTCCGGTTTTCGCAGCCAGCGGGGCAGAATCCAGGGGGCCGTGCGCCAACGCATCGGCAATCCCGAGTTCCGCCGCCACTTGAACAGCTCTTGATACCACGAATCCCATGAGCAAGTCGCGTACTTGCAGTTGTGTATCTTTTACAGGTGCTGTTTTCATTTTCCGACCAACTCCCCGCGTCGTACCCAGCGTTTCCCATCGAATTGCACAAATTGAAACTGTTCCACGGGCAGGTAATCCGTCGGGCTGGTATTGACTCGTATGCCTGGCAGCAACATGGGAAATTCGAGGTTGGTCATACTCGCTGCTTGCCGCATGATATTTTCCCGGCTCAGATCGTCTCGGCAGCGCTTCAGCACGTGCACGAGCATTTGTGCCGTGGTGTATCCCGCCACATTGCTCCAATCGTCCGGGTCGCCCTCGGGATAGTACTTTTTCATCCACGCAAGGTAGTGCGTCATTGCCGGATCATTCTGCCACTGCGGATCGGACGGGTCTTTAGTCACGGAGGATGAGATGAGACCTACAGATTTCTCTAATCCCGCAGGTTGCAGGACGGGCTTGATCGCAAAGGCCGTGAACGCCACGATATGCAGCGGTTTCCAGCCCATGTCGTAGCTCTTTCGAATGGCCTGCGCACCGAATTTCGGTGTGGAGAAGTTCAGCAGTACGTCCGCCCCGCTGGCCTTGAGCGTCACGATTTGCGAATCGACGGTGGTGTCTGTCAGTTCATAGGATTGCTCGCTGACTAGTAATTCGCCGGCGTGCGACCCAAGTCCTTCCCGCAGTCCGAGCAGGTAATCCTTGCCTTGCTCGTCGTTCTGGTACAGCACGCCGATCCTGGCATTCGGACGAGTTCCTAAAATGTACTTGGCGTAGCCGCGACCTTCCATCTCGAAGCTAGGCCGGATGGTCATCATAGTCC
>JALYOK010000034.1 GCA_030856925.1 Pseudomonadota bacterium | reverse complement strand
GGCACGCCCATTGCAACGAGATCTCGCGGCGGGAACAGAAAGTCCCCGTCGCCAGTCATGTAGGCAAGGAAATCCCCTTTGCGGACGCCATTCAAACGCACATTGAGCACGAGTTGGTTCGGCGGATCCGCGCGTGCGCCCGCGGGCAGCTTCAGCGATGGCGGCGAAGCCGAAAGACCGCCGGCGTGGGGGGGCTGCTGCGCGCCGACGGGGTCTAGATAAAGCAGCGCGATAGTCAGTCCGCAGCGCAGGGCGGGACCTGCAGCGACCCGCCGTCGATGCTGCGCGGAGTCCAGTTGCGCCTCCCAGGTTACTTCGCGCCGCAGCGACTGGTGTCCCAGTCGAAGGTGCGTTCGAGCGTAGCGAGCCGATCGGTTTTCAACACGATCTGCAGCTTGCCAAACTTGGCGCAGACCCCCGGCGGGATCTGTGCAGTCAGTCGCTTCGAGACGCCCGCCAGCACATAGCCACCGATGATTTCCTTCTCGAAAACCGTCCCGGATCTGATGCTGAGCGACCGGATCTGAAAATTCTGGTTCCCGGTGTTGCTGATGATTACGGTCGCCGCGTCGGGCGCCGCTTCGATGCGCTCGATTGCGCCCGCAAACTGCTCCTTGTCGGGACGCACGAATATCGGCACTCCGAAGCGCAGCACGAACGAAATTTGCGCGCCTTTTTTTTGCGGATCGCGCGGCGGGGGCAGCTCCTCGAGAAACAGCCGATACGCCTTTTCCTTGGCGATCGCCGGCACCCTCAGGCCGACGCGCACCACGCGCTGATCCTGTTTGTCTATCGTGAAGATACGCGGGAAAAAGATGAGGTCGCTGCTCTCGACATAGACGTCGTTGCCGTCGGCGTCCTGCGTCCACTCGAACAATTTCGCCTGTATCTCGAGTTTTCTTTCAGGATCGTCGTTGCTGATCGCGATGCTGTCCGTTTTGCTCTGGCGATCGAGGTCTAGCCGGATCGGCGATATGCTGAACAGGCCGGCGTTGACGACGACCGGCAAGGCGGCGAGCATGCAGCCCGCCAGGAACCTGGACAGGGTTGTGAAGCGCCTGGACGGCATGATCGTTCCCATCGCAATCAACATCCGCGGACACGGCTAGCTAGGCGCCCGGCGCGGGCCGCGCGGCCACACATTAGCAACCATAGCAGCGTGAAACAAGCATCGCGCGGGTCATGGATTGACCGTGATGATTACCGTATCGCTGTAGAGTTGCCCGGCTGCGGTCACCAGCGCATTTTGGTACTGGGCGGGAGTGACGGTGCCGTTGACGGTTATCGTTTGCGCCAGCGCGGCGGCGCCGAATCCAAGGCCGGTGAATCCAGCAGCGCCGCTGTAGCTAACCGCATAAGGCAGAAACGCCGTCGCAGTTACGGAGTGCTTCATGCGCTTGGTGCCGCCGGATAAATTCAACCCGCCGTCGTCCGTGCCCGCGGTGGAAACGGTGCTTTTGGTGCATTTCATCGCAAATGTAGTCGTCGCCGTGACGTTGCTGCTACCCGACGGATCGATGTCGCCGAAGTCCAGCACCCCCGGCGGCGTTATTACCTTGCAGGTCCCCACGACGGTCGCCGACATGCTCAACGAATTGGATCCCGCCCCGAATGCCGGCAGCGCCTGCAACGCTACTCCAACGCCAAGCACGGCAAGAAAGCCTCGTTTCATGTCCCGCACTGTGCCACAAAATCGGGTTACGGATTGACCGTGATCGTCACCAGGTCGGTATAGACCTGAGCGCCCGTCGTCTGCAGCGCGCCATTGTAATTCGCCGGGGTGACAATGCCATTGATCGTCACGGTCCGCGACGCGGCGGCGGCGCCGAAGCCCGCGCCGGCGAAGCCGACATCACCGCTGTAGGTGATCGAGTACGGCAGGAATGCCGTCGCCGTCCCCGAGTGCTGCATGCGCTTGGTGCCGCCGGAGAAATTCAATCCGCCGTCGTCCGTGCTCGCGGTCGAGGTCACGCCATTGCTGCACTTCATCAAGAAGGTGGTTATCGCAGTCGCGTTTGCGACGCCGGACGGACTAATAGTGCCGAAGTCGAGTAGCGCAGGTGCTGTGGTTACCTGGCAAACGCCTGAAATCCTGGCGTTGACGGTGAGCGTTGTGGTGCCGCCTGCAACGGCGCCGTTCGACATGATCATTCCCGCCGAAAGAACGGCGGCGGCGAATGCGGTTAATTTAATGCCGGTGGTATTTTTGCTCATTTCTGCCTTTTGTTAAAACAATCGAGTCTTCAGGAAATCGTGTGGGTAAATTGATGGAGTAAACGTCTCTGGAAGATGCATGGTCATTGGCCTTCAGTCATTCTGCAGTGCCCACATTTCACATCATGTTCGGATTCTAATTGATTGAGCCGACGATTAATTATATCATATTGAACAACGTTTGGGTATTAGCATTTGAAAATCTATACCGAAATGAACGATTTAATAATAGTGACGCCCAAAC
>JALYOK010000021.1 GCA_030856925.1 Pseudomonadota bacterium | reverse complement strand
TTCCGGGACTACTCGCCCCCCGCTGGTGGCTCCGCCATCGGCGGTCTGGAAAACCGTGACGCCCTCCGCCAACGGTGCATTTCACCTTATGGAAGATTGGACGGTCAGGCGTCCCTTAGGTGTTTCGGATGAACTCCACAGTCCTTCGGTCGAATTTTTGCGGCAGAGTGGATTTACCGTGATTGGGCAGTATTATCCCCCCCAGTACATCGACGCTCCGTTCCCGGACAGCGGTAAGAACTACAATCGATTTGCCTATTGGGACGGGCCACCGCAACGGGCACGGGTTGGACCTTTGTCTACGTGGATTCCAGTACCGGACGGCCCCGGTTGGTACGGCATCGATAGTGCGGTTAATCGACTTGTTCTGATGACCAAGGACGGTAATGTAACAACGTTAGCAGGACGTTATTCTGATCCTACGCAATTGGCGTCTCCGGGAAATGCGGACGCGACTTATAGAACCAAAGGTAATTTCATCGGCGGCCTTCAATTTAATTTCCCGCATGATATCGCGGTTGACGTGCGCGACCCTAAGATCCTTTATGTCGCCGACACCTATAACGATCGCATAGCAAAAGTCGACTTACGAACTATCCCTGCAACAATCTCGACTTTCGCTGGTAAACCCGGCGTTGAGGGCATCAAAGACGGGCCTGCCTCCGAAGCGACGTTCCACTATCCTTCCTCGCTCGAAACCATGCCTGACGGGACTATTTACGTGACCCAGTTCGGCAACGAGGATGCCCATGAGGGCCCGATCGGCGCGGAAGCAGGAATCCGGAAGATCAGTCCTAGCGGTATGGTTACGACGGTCAGCACTGAATTGGTTCCTTACGTCATTCGCCGGACCAGCAAGGGCAAGTTGATCGTGGGTCACAAAACCACGGGCCACATCGTCGAATTTAATCCCGTTACTTTGACTCGCCGCGTGATTGTGGAACTGAACTCATCGACGTGGAATTGGCTGTCGGTCGACCGCTGGGGCACCGTGGGGCCGCTCGATACAATCTATTACGTGTCCGCGTTGGGCCGGCCGCCCGGCATGCAGCATAACAACTATATTTATCGCATCAACCCATATACCAACGTGGCCACGCCCGGATTCACGGTCAGGTCGAATGGTGTAATTCTCAATAAGGGAAATACCAACCTGGGCGACGCGGAAAATATTCTAGGTAGTGTGAGTCACTACGTTTGGGAAGCTGTGCCGGATGATGAGGAGGGGCTGTTTTTTGTGTGGGGTTTTGCAGGGGAAGGTCCTTACATCTGGGAACTTAACCCCGGGGTTACTCGTGAATTTGACTTCAACCTGTTTACCGCCGGCAAGGGAATTTTTATTAACGGCACGGTACGGCACGTGAAGCGTTACGATAGCACCGACAAGACGCCGTTCGATTGGCCCTTCGGCATTCGTCCATCATTTACCGGCCTATACGGCGGCGCCGGGCATCATTTCCTTAACCTACCCTCTTTCGAAGAAATCGCGGGCTGGCCGGCCGAGCAACGTGCGCAGTGGTACAAAGACGGCATGGGCGGCGCGACACCGCGTCCTGAATTGACCGGCGAAGACGCACGCGCTTTAGATTATTTTATCTGCAAGAGCTCACATCGTTCCATCGCCGCAGATTGCCCTAAGCTGCCGATGCCGACGGACAAAATAGCGCCAACCATCACCAATTTACAAGTCGTGCGCAAGGCCGGAACCGCAACGATAACCTGGCAAACCAATGAGCCCGCGATCGGGTTTGTCGCTTTCGCCAACGCAAACGCCACGTCAAAACATCGCTGGTCCGCGCCGGAAAGCGGCTATACGACGTCACACAGCCGGACCATCCAATACCTCGAAGGCACCGTTAACTTGCAGGTTTTGGCCAAAGACGCGGCTGGCAATAGTGTTTGGTCGGTAAACAAGGTGGTGCTCCTATGAAACTCCTAGGATGCTTTATCCAGCCGCCGATATTGAATTGCCTCGCCGATGTGGGCGCTGATGACGTTATCTTTGCCGGCGAGATCGGCAATAGTTCGTGCCAATTTCAAAATTCGATGATAGGCCCGTGCCGACAGGCTTAGCCGAGAAATTGCCTGTTTTAAGAGACTTTCACCGCTCTCGTCAGGCTTACAGCGCCGATCGATCTCTTTTGTGGTCAGTTGGGAGTTCGGTTTATTTTGGCGCGCCAGTTGGATTTGATAAGCGGTTTCGACTCTAGCTTGCACCGCGCTTGAAGATTCGCCACAGGCTTGCGCGGTGAGTTCGGTTTCGCTCAAGGCAGGCACTTCAATTTGAATATCGATGCGGTCCAACAACGGCCCGGAAATCTTGCCGCGATAGCGCGCCACTTGATCGGGCGTGCAGCGG
>JALYOK010000006.1 GCA_030856925.1 Pseudomonadota bacterium | reverse complement strand
GTGTCGGCCGAAGTTTCCGCTGAGATCGCTGAGGAGGCGCGGAAGATCGGCATTCCCTACTTGCGCATTCCCATCTCAGGCAACGCCGCGTCCGCCCGCATCGGCAATGTCACGGCCCTGGTGTCGGGGCCGGAGAACGTTTGGAACACGGTGAGACCCATCGTGGAGAGTTTCAGCACGGCGCAAGTCTATCTCGGCGGCGGGGAAGAGGCACGCATCATGAAGCTGGTGGTGAACTTGCTCGTCTACGCAACCGCGCAAGCCATGGCCGAGGCGCTCACACTTGGCCGCAAGGCAGGACTGGACTGGAGCCTCATGCTCGATACCCTCGGTCAGAGTACGCTCGCCTCACCTTGGCTGATTGCGAAAGTGGCGCTAATGAAGCCGCGCGATTTCACGCCGACTATGACTGCACGAATGATCCTCAAAGACCTCGACCTGATGCTGGATGCCGCGCGTACCAACGACGTGCCGCTTCCGGTAACGGCGCTGACGCGCCAGCTCACCCAGGCATTGGTCGGCGAGGGCTACGGCGAGGAAGACTATATGGCCGCCATCAAGCTGGCGGAAAAGCAAGCTGGGCTGTCGGCCGATCAGATTGAGTTTAAGCCATGAGCGGCGCCACTGAATTCTACCCAGGAAAAGTCGTCATCATCGGCGGCTCGATTGCAGGATTACTCGCGGGCAACGTGTTCCATCGCATGGGCTGGGACGTACATGTTTACGAGCGCGTGGCCGACAATCTCGAGGGCCGCGGCGCCGGCATCACCATTCTGCCGGGACTGATCGAAGGCTTTCGCGCCGCGGGCGTGGACGAAACCGAGCAATCCCTCGGCATCGAACTGCCCGCGCGCATCGCGCTCGATCAAACCGGCGCCATCGTTGCCGAGCGCCGGTTTTCGCAAGTCATGACCTCCTGGAATCGCCTTTACGACTCGCTCAAAAAGGTGTTCCCGGCGGAGCGCTACCACACGGGAATGAATCTCGATCGCGTGGAACAGGACGAGCACAAAGTAACCGCGTGCTTTGCCAATCGCGCGCGCATCGACGCCGATCTACTTATCGGAGCCGATGGGTTGCGCTCGACTGTACGCAGCCAATTTTTGCCTGAGGTGAAACCTTACTACCCCGGTTATATCGCATGGCGTTGCTTGACAGACGAACGCGAGCTATCGAGCGCAACCCATAAAACTCTGTTCAACCGCTACACGGTTTGCGTTGCGCCGGGCCAGCAAGGCATCGGCTATCCAGTGCCGGGACCGGGTCACAGCATAGCGCCGGGCCACCGGCAGTACAACGTGGTGTGGTATCAGCCGGTTTCCGAACAAGGGCTGCGCCCCATGATGACCGATGATGCGGGCCGCTACCACCCCAACGGGATTTCGCCCGCGTTGCTCAGCGCCCGCGTCAAGCTGGAAATGCAGGAACTGGCGCCGCAAGTGCTGGCGCCACAATTCGCCGAAGCGATAGCCAAGGGCAAGTGGCTTTTCTTCCAGCCGATTCTTGATTTGGAATTGACCCGCATGGTGTTCGGGCGCGTTGCTATCGTCGGTGATGCCGCCTTCATCACACGCCCGCACGTGGCGATGGGCGTTCCCAAAGGCGCGGGCGACGTGCTGGCGTTGGCAGAAGCGATCAAACACAGCGGTGGCGACTATCTGTCGTGCCTTACGCGCTTCGAAGATCAGCGCCTGCGCGTGAACCATAACATCGTGGCGCGGGGTCGATACCTGGGCGCCTACATGGAAGCCCAGCTTAAATCGGAAGACGAGCGGCATCGCGCGGAAACGGAGCGCGTGCCGGAGCGAGTGATGACGGAGACTGCCGCACCGATGCAATACCATTAACCAGGCTGGTAACGGCCTAAAAGGATAGACGGGCCAACAAGCCATCAACGCACTGGACGCGGGCGCCGCGCTGATCGACGAAACTGACCAGCCGCATCGTTACGCGTGAGCCGGGAAGAATCGCGTCGCCATTACTTGGCAGCGCTTAATGAGACGATGTTCGTTCGGACCATAGTCGGCGACCGCCTGGTGGATGGTGCGCAGGTTATCCCAAACCAGCACGTCGCCCGCCTGCCAGCGGAACACGTAGCGATAATTGTCTTGGGTCTGGTGAGCGAACAGAAATTCCAACAATCGATCGCTTTCGGCTTCAGGGAGTTCGTTGATGCGCATGGTATAGCCTGGATTGGCGTACAGCGCTTTGCGGCCTGAGATCGGATGCGTCAGTACAAGGGGTTGGGAAACCGGTGGTTTCATTTTGCGCTGGACTTCCGACAGCGGGGGCCGGGTGTTGCCAGGTCGCCGGCGCATCATTTCCCAGAACTTGTTGAAATCGTGCAACGCGGTTTTACCTTCGAGCTGTAGCTTGAGCCCGGCGGATAGGCCGTCGTAAGCTGCGCACATGTCGCAAAACTCGGTCGCGCCCAGCGGCTTGCCGTCGCGCTGCGGCACCTTGATCGCGTATAACACGTTGGCAAACGCGATTACCTTGCTGTAGGACATGTCCGCGTGCCAACTCTGGCCCGCATCGCCAAGACCGATGCGTTGCCCGTTTTCGACGATGTTGGAGAGGATCATCACCTCCGGATGGCCGGGCTCTTGGAACGCGCCGATCACGTTGATCTCCAAATCGCCCAAGCATGCGCTGAATTTCTTGAGATCCGAAGCGGACAACGTTTGCCGCGGATAGCGAACCACACCGTAACGCCCGCGGGTTTGCACGACGGTCTCGACCGTTGCATCGGACAGATCGGCGAGATCAAGCCCGTCTACCATTGTTTTCCCCTTGCCGATCGATCTCCTTCAACCGCTACTCACCCTCGCGCAGGGAAAATCAAGCCCACCCAGATGACCCAGCGCCAAGCCCAGGTGCGAGCGCCGACGGTCCTGTCC
>JALYOK010000545.1 GCA_030856925.1 Pseudomonadota bacterium | reverse complement strand
AATTGCCGCTCGGCGATACTTCCGGCATCGGCGCCGGATTGCTTTAGGGCAGAGACGATGTTCGCTTTTTCACGCTCCAATATTTCTGCGGGAAACGCCGGCGCCTGAATCATCCTAGCGAGCACGCCGATTGCCTCGGATCGCTCTGTCTCGCTAGATAACGTGCGTACGCTCCAGCCGGCGCGGTCTTGGTCGAAACTATTACCCAGAATGGCGCCGACGTTAGCGAGCTTGGTCGAGATTTCGTCTTCCGTCAATCCGCCGGCGCCGTTGTTCATCAGTCCCGCCGTCAAGCTCGCGGTACCGGAACGGTTTGCTGCATCGCGGCTCGATCCGGCGGCGAATTCCACGCTTACATCGAGCATCGGCAAGGTCCGCGCCTCGACGAAATACACCCTGGCGCCGCCCGCGGTGGTCCAGTGTTGAATCGGTAACGCCGCTTGAACCTGCGCAGCGAAACTCAGCAGGATCAACGCGCCCAAGCGATGGCAAAGCGTACCAAACGGGGAATGAGTCAAACGATTTTTCATGGGCGGCCTTTGGTTCATTGTGAGTGCCGCAGCCCTTCCGGGGCCGGACGCGGTGGGACTTTTTCGACCGGTTGCGGATCAAGAATCGCAACTGTTAAGCGATCATCCTGCAAATATTTTTGCGCGACTTGTTTAACCTGGTCGGCGGTGACCGCTCGCAGTCTTTCTAACATCACGTCGAGATCTCGCCAGGAAAACCCGGCGTTCTCCGTGCGACCGATTTGCATCGCTTGGCCAAACATGGAATCCAAACCAAACACCTGGCCGGCAATAATTTGCGATTTGACGCGTTGGAGTTCATCTTCCGTCACACCTTCCGCTTTGACTTTTTCGAGCTGGGCACGCAGTGCAATCTCGAGTTCGGCTACCGTTTTGCCTTCGCTCGGCGTGCCGTCGACGACAATCATGCCGGGACCGCGCTCGACGGCATCATAGCCCGCCCCGGCGGAGCTCGCGATGCGCGAATCGCGCACCAGCGTCTTGTTCAAGCGCGCCGATTCGTTTCCATCCAGCACGCCCATCAGGAGTTGCAAGGCGTACGGCTCCCAATCCTTAGCTGCATCCTTCAATACCGGCGCGTGATAAGCCATGGCTATATAGGGCAATTCCGCCTGCGCCTTGACGGTGATGCGTTTCACGCCGAGTTGCGGCGGCTCGGTTTGTGGTTTGCGTTCCGGCAACGCTTGCGGTTTCAACGGGCCAAAATATTTATCGGCTAGCGCCAACACCTCTTGGTGATTAACGTCGCCTACGACCACCAAGGTTGCATTATTGGGCGAATACCAGCGCTTGTACCATTCGCGCGCATCGGCCGGTTTCATATTTTCCAGGTCGTTCATGAAACCAATTACGGGCCGGCCATAGGGATGGGCGTTATAGGCATTGGCGACCAATTGCTCATAAACGATGGAATGAGCGTTGTCTTCGGTGCGCAGGCGCCGTTCTTCCATGACGACTTTGATCTCTTTCCAAAAATCCTCGTCGGAAAAAGTCAAATTCGTCATGCGGTCGGCTTCCAGCTTGAGCGCCAGTTCGAGCTTGTCGTTGCGCAACTGCGCGAAGTAAGTCGTGTAGTCGCGGTTGGTGAAGGCGTTGTCCTTGCCGCCGTTCGCAGCGATGATTTTGGAGAATTGGCCGGGCAGAACTTCTTTCGTGCCCTTAAACATCATGTGCTCCAACACATGGGCGACACCTGATGTGCCATTCGATTCATCGATACCGCCGACCAGATACCAAACCTGAACCACCACCACCGGGGCGCGATGATCTTCGCGAACGATGATTTTCATACCATTCTCAAGTTTATATTCCTGAGTGACGGGCGCCGCGGCCAGCGTCGGCAAGACCGCGCAAAGAGTCACGACAAAAAGAAAAAGTACGCCTATCGGTTTTTTCATAAGTCGCTTATGTGTTGAAGTTCGGATCGGAGTATCGGTGGTCAGGCAACGCCATTGACGCTAGAATGCGGGGTCACACGCAATTAACTATCCCTAATTCTAAACCATCTGCTCTGCCAATAGCCTTTTGCATCTGACCCTTCAACTCATGTTTAGTTTCTTCAAGTCATCCGACAAGACCACCGAGCCTGCCAAAACCGAAGACAAACAAGAAGGTTGGTTGCAAAAGCTCAAAACCGGCCTCACCAAAAGCCGGGAAAAACTAGGCGGCCGGCTCACCTCGCTATTCAGCCGCGGCAAGATCGACGAGGCGCTGTACGACGAGTTGGAAGAGATTCTGCTCAGCGCCGACGTCGGCGTAACTGCGTCGGCAAAGCTGATCGAGGACGTCCGCGCGCGCGTTCGCAAAGAAAGGCTCAGCGATGCCTCTCAGCTCAAAGATGCCCTAAAAGGCGCCCTCGGCCAACTCTTGACCCCCTTGGAGAGGCGCATGGATACCGGGTGGGGGGCTGGTCTCGGGCCACCTCGGGCCATTGGTTCCCCGGCCGGCGCGACGAAGCCGCGCATCATCATGTTGGTCGGCGTTAACGGCGCGGGCAAGACCACGACCATCGGCAAACTGGCGAAATGGTATCAGGCCGAGGGCAAATCCGTGTTGCTCGCCGCCGGCGACACCTTTCGCGCCGCGGCTCGTGAACAATTGATGGTGTGGGGTGACCGCAACAATGTCACCGTCATCACCCAAGAAAAAGGCGATTCCGCTGCCGTGATTTTCGACGCCATTCAAGCAGCGAAAGCACGTGGCGTGGACATCGTTCTCGCCGATACGGCGGGGCGCTTGCCGACGCAATTGCATTTAATGGAAGAAATCAAGAAAGTAAAGCGCGTGATCCAGAAGGCCGATCCGACCGGCCCCCACGAGATCTTGCTGGTGTTGGACGCGAACACCGGACAGAACGGCCTGTCGCAAGTACAGATCTTCGACGACGCGCTGAAACTCACGGGGCTGGTCGTCACTAAACTCGACGGCACTGCCAAAGGTGGCGTGATTGCAGCGATCGCGGGTACCCGGCCCATCTCGATTCCCTTTATCGGTGTCGGCGAAGCGCTGGCCGATTTACGGCCATTTTCCGTCAACGATTTCGTCGAGGCCCTGATCGAGTGATAGAAGTCAGCGGCGTCTATAAACGATATCAGAACGGTTT
>JALYOK010000539.1 GCA_030856925.1 Pseudomonadota bacterium | reverse complement strand
GCGTTGACCCGCTCGGCGCGATGTTGGAGCACCGCCACCGCGTATTCCGCGATTTCCAACGCCTAGCCGAGTCGGCATACGGCGGCGACGCCTGTCAAGTTCGTGCAGCGCCATTTCCCCTTTTGTTTCACCTATCTACTCGGATGTATTGAGTTTCTTCGAAGCAGGCCAACAACATGTCCCCACAGGCTTACTGCCAGATGGACGCCGCGACGACTCGATGCGATACAATGTTTGTGAAGGAGTAAATTATGATCCGCACCATCGAAGCCGTTGTTGACATGCAAGGTAGAGTTGAACTTTCGGAGCCCGTATGTCTGCCCGCGCCACGTCGGGCGCTGGTAACGATTCTCGAAGATGAAACCACCGTTCCGATACACGAATCGGCGTTGCTGAGCGAGGCCGCGCTCGAGGATTGGAATCGTCCGGAGGAGGACGCAGCATGGTCTCACCTGCAATCGGTTCGATAGGTCTGGTACCGTTCCCATTCTCAGACTTGCCAGGGGCCCCATGGATACTGGCTTCTAGCCTGGAATGCCTGGAAGGGCAATATCCACGCGCTTCTTCAGGCATGTCCGAAAAAAATTGAGGCCCGACTTGCGGGCCTCAATTGATCTGCGAAGAGATGCCGTTACGCGGTGCGCAACATTCCGCGCATTTTCTGCATCGCTTTTTGTTCGATCTGGCGGATACGCTCGGCGGATACCGAGAACTCGGCTGCGAGATCGTGCAAGGTTGCCTGATCCTTGTCCTCGCGCAACCAGCGTGCCTCGATGATGCGGCGGCTGCGCTCGTCCAGGTTCGACAGGGCAGCTTCCAGGCTCTGGGCGCCATTGGTTTCCGTTTGCGCTTTCTCCAGCAGGTGCGACGGTTCCGCGTCCGGATCAGACAAGTACGCGATCGGGCTGACCCAGTCCTCGTCGTCGTCACGGATCGGTTCGAGCGACAAATCCTGGCCGGACAAACGCGTTTCCATTTCGACGACTTCCTCCGGCTTCACGCCCAACTCTTTCGCCATGTCCTTAATTTCTTTTTGCGACATAGTGCCCAGGCTGGTCTTTAAGCTGCGCAGATTAAAGAACAATTTGCGTTGCGGTTTCGTGGTGGCGATCTTGACCATGCGCCAATTGCGCAGAATGTATTCGTGAATTTCAGCCTTGATCCAATGGACGGCGAAGGAAACCAAGCGAACGCCGCGCTCCGGATCGAAGCGCTTTACCGCTTTCATCAGGCCGATATTGCCTTCTTGGATCAAATCGGCGTGGGGCAGGCCGTAGCCGAGGTACCGGCGGGCGATGGACACGACGAAACGCAAATGGGAAGTGACCAAATGGCGCGCTGCTTCAAGATCGTTGTCGAGCTTCAGCTTACGGCCATGGGCGAGTTCTTCCTCGTGCGTAAGCAGGGGAAAACGCCCGACCGCGTGGATGTAGTTTTCCAGCGTGGCGACGTTTAGGCTAGGTACCGGCAACTGCATCGTGTTCATAGAGTAATCTCCAATGGTGAGCGTATTTTAGCACTCCCGGTTATAGAGTGCTAGTCACTCAAAAAGTTCATCCAATCAAGCGTCGCCAATGGGAGAGTTTTGGCCCATAAATGTATGTTTAATGATAGCTTTCGTTGAACATCCAGAAAAACGCCGGCCCGAGCCGGCGGGTGATTTCTTCAAACGCTGTTTCTTATTTCTTTTCTTTCGGCTTTTCGGTCAGTTTCGGCGCGGCGGCCGGCGCATTCGCTAGGGCGGCGCCATTAATGGTCAAACCGCCGGCCGACATTTTTGCCGCATTCTTAGGGCCTGCGCCTTTCACCCGGCGGATGAAATCATCCCAATCCTTGAACTTACCGGCCTTGGTTCGTTCGTTAATAATGGCGTCGGCTGTTTTGGGACCGATGGACTTGATGCCGTCGAGGGCTGCCTTGTCGGCTGTATTGAGGTCAGTGGCGGCGAACGCGGCGCTTGAAAAAGTGAGAAGGATCGCCGCGATTAATAAAAATCTGTTCAACATGGTTTTGCTCCATAAAGGTTAAAAAGGTGGATTACCGCGAATGGTCATCGGTGGGTCAACGCCGATGGTTCAAGCCGCGGATGGGAATGCTAGTCGCGAATACTTAAGCAAAACTGAAGTGCGTCATATTTCTTTAGGGGTGAAAGCGGTCTTCGTTGAGCCTTAGGAAGTTCTGAATAAGTTCGAATTCTAAGTGAGACAAGGCGCGAACAAAAAATATCGACG
>JALYOK010000538.1 GCA_030856925.1 Pseudomonadota bacterium | reverse complement strand
CACATACACATGGCCGGTTTTGCCGCCATGAATCACGACTTTGCGCATCTTGCCATCCTTACCCGCCGCTTCCGTCAAGATGGGGGGACTCACCGCATCCAGATCCCACACATCGTGAGCGACATATTGATAATGCCACTTGTAAGCGCCGCTGTTGAGGTCAACCGCGACGATCGAGTCGGTGTAGAGGTTATCACCGGGACGCTCCGCGCCATAAAGGTCGGGCGAAGGGTTGCCGACTACAAAAAATGCCGATTTCGATTCCAAATCGACGGCCGGCGTCATCCATACGCCGCCGCCCAGGGTTTTGTAGAAATCGCCGCCGTTCTTGGCGAGGGCCTCTTTCTCCGCTGCGATATCGCGCTTCATATTGCGGTTGGTTGCGTCATTCGGATTCCAGACGCCTTCATGGCCTTTTTCCGGAATGGTGTGGAAGGTCCATAGCAATTTGCCGTCGTTGGCGTCGTATGCTTTGACGAAACCGCGAATGCCGTACTCGCCGCCATTGGTGCCGATCAACACTTTACCGTCGACCGCCGCAGGCGCCATGGTCTCCGAATAGCCCAGTTCAGGATCGGCAATTTCGGTTTCCCAGAGCAGGGCGCCGGACTTGGCGTCCAACGCAAGGAGCTTGGCGTCCAACGTGCCCATGAATAGTTTGCCGTCCAAAGCGGCGACGCCGCGATTGTTCGGGCCGCAACAAAAAGTCGTCACGGGGCCCATCTTATGTTTGTAATGCCAGAACTCTTCGCCGGTCACCGCGTCGATCGCGTAAACATGGTTGTAGGAGGTGGTCAGGAACATCACGCCGTTAACCACCAGCGGAGCCGTTTCCATCGACTCCAACACGGCGGTTTGAAACACGAATGCCGGTTTCAATTTGCCGACATTACCCGTATGAATTTGCGACGCCGGGTAGAAGCGGGTTTGCGCATAGTTGCCGTTCGAGTGGAGCCAGTGTTTGCCGTCACCTTCCGACGCGCTCAACATGGCTTGGGTCACCGGCACGAGTCCGCCGGACATCGGCTTAGCCGCGACTGTGGCGCCGCCTTGGATTTCTTCCGCCGCAAATGTCGAAGTCGACACCAGTACGCTAGCCGTTAATCCAAGCGCTAACTTTGATTTGAGAAATTTCATGAGTCCTCCAGACTGTTTAGTATGAGTTGTACATCGTTTATTTATTGACGCGAAGACAAAAGCCGAGCACTGTCTATACCCTATCGCGCAACTATTATTGCACAAACCGGATTTACTGAGGCCATTAACGGAATGCTGCCCTGCACCCCAAAATTGTTCGGTTTACTCTTGGTCTTTACCGCTATGGCCAGCGCGCAAGAAAACTATGAGTTCTTGAACAAAAACGCCCAGCTTATATCGGCGGCCAAGCGCAACCAAAGTGATCTTTTAGAGCGCGCGCTGAAAAACGGCGCTATGCCCAATTCCCGCGATCGCAGCGGAGACACGTCGCTCAACTTGGCGGCGCGCAACGGAAACGCGGACATGGTGAAGCTGTTGTTGGCTGCCGGCGCCAATATCAACCAGGCCAATCTGGAAAAGGTTACGCCACTGATGAGCGCGGCATTTCAAGGCCACGCCGCTATCGTCAAAACGCTGATGGACAAAGGCGCGGATCCGGCGGCGACGGACCAGTCAGGCAAGACCGCTATGGTGCTGGCGGCGGGCAATGGCAAGGCCGAAGTCGTCAAGACGCTGTTGGCGTCCGGGCAGAACGCAAATGCGCGCTACCACAACGACGTCACGGCGCTGATGTGGGCGGCGGGTAATGGTGACGTTGAGAGTGTGGCGATCCTGTTGAACGCTCGCGCTGACCCGAGTCTGCGCGACAACCGCGGCAAGACAGCACTCGCCATTGCCAGGGAACTCGGACATCAGGACATCGCCGGCCTACTTGCGGCTGCGGGCGCGAAAGATTAAGCGCTCTACGTTCCATGACAAGGGGCTAAGGCACTATTGTCTGAAACACGCCATTCTTTTCGATCATCAAATGCTTCAGGGCGGCGATGACGTGGATAGCGATGACGACCATTAGGATCGTCGCCGTAATCTCGTGCAGTTCCAGCCAGAATTCCCGCGATGCCTCATTAACGCTACCCGGAATCAGCTTCATTCCCCACACCTTAACGCCATATTTGCTGTAGGACGACATGGTCATTCCCGTAATGGGCATGACGATCATGCATACATAGAGCAGCCCGTGGTTAATCTTTGACGCCACGACTTGCCATTCAGGTATCAGCCCCTTGAGGGAGGGTGGGCGATGACCAAGACGCCAAATGATGCGAAGCGCGATGAATACCGCCAACGTCACGCCGATCGATTTGTGCAGGTTGAAATACCACGCTCGGTCGGGCGTGTCTTTGGGAATATCGCCCATGTAAAGGCCCAACGCCAGTTGTCCCAGTATCGCAATTCCGATGATCCAATGTAACCAGATCGCGATGGACGTGTATTTTTCTTTGACCATTTGCTTTATCCCCCCATTTACTTCAACGACCTAAGTCTATCCCATTCTTGAAACGACAGCGATGCGCCGCCCACGGTTTCTGACCATAATATGCTATTGTCCCGGCGAGCGCCGGTGGGTCCGGGCTACCGACTGATGAGTAAGCAGGAAGGTTAATTTGGTTAATGAATTGTGCTATCATTTCCTATTTAGCTCTGCCAAAGTCACCGATTTTTAATTTTCCTTTTTTTGCGAGCAACATATTGATGGGATCTATGCGTGAAGTAACAACTAAGCAATTCGCGCCTTATGTCGAAAAAAAGGGCGAGGCGTACATGAACAAGCGTCAGCTTGGTCATTTTCGCAAGCTACTGAATGAATGGAAATCGGATCTCGGTCTGGATATCGATCGCACGGTGCACACCATGCAGGACGAGGCGACGATTTTCGCCGATCCTAATGATCGCGCCACGCAGGAATCGGATATGGCATTGGAGCTGCGCAATCGCGACCGCGAGCGTAAGCTTATTAAAAAGATCGATGAGATCATTGCAAAGATCGACGCTGGCGAATACGGTTATTGCGAAAGTTGCGGGGTCGAAATCGGCCTCAAGCGCTTGCTCGCCAGACCCACCGCAACCCTATGCATCGATTGCAAAACCCTGGAAGAAATGCGCGAAAGGCAATTGGCGAAGTAGGGCATCTTTGCCTGACGACAGCCGAACCGAATGGTCGTTTACGACTTAATCTGCGACTGCGCTCATCCGTTCGAGGGATGGTTCGCTTCCCTGGAAGTATTCGAAGCCCAGCAAGTAAAAGGTCTCGTATCCTGCCCCACGTGCAGTTCCACCGTGATCCTTCGGCGTCCCGCCGCACCCCGCCTTAACCTCTCCAGGCACTCAGTTGGCGCCACCAGGTCTGTCGCTCTGATGCCCGACTTGTCGCCGCAAGCCATGTGGCGAAAGGTGGTGGCGTATATTCGCAAGCACTCCGATGATGTCGGCACGGCGTTCCCGGAAGAAGCACGAAAAATTCACTATGGAGAAGCCGCAGTCCGAAATATCCGCGGCCAAGCTTCGGCGCAAGACGTTGCCGCTTTGAGCGATGAGGGCATAGAAGTGACGCCGATTCCGAATTTGCCTCCATTGCCCGACAAACTTCAATAACTTATTTCAACTTATTGATCTCCCATTGCGCCTCGATCAGCGATGGCACCAGCTTTTCGCCGTAGCCGAGGGCCACGGCATGTTTCAGCGACTGTTGTAACGCCGCTGCGATCGGCCCGATAAGTTGCTGGCTGTCGAGCATGCGGTTGTAGTAGGTCACGTCCTTCGCCGCATTGCCAATGGCAAACTTCATGCGCTCAAAATCCCCCTCGGCGCCGCCGCCGGCGATGAGTTGAAAGAGCCCAGAATTTGCCGCGCCCTTGCTCACCAGCTCCACCAATTTTTTCGGATCGATACCCATTTTGCGCATTGCGCTGAACATTTCCGCGATCAATACGCCCTGACCGATAGCGAAAAAATTGTTGATGAGTTTGATCTGGTGGCCGCTGACCGGGCCGCCGATATGGAAGATATTCTCGCAGAATGCTTCGAGGATCGGCCTTATCGCTTTCAACACTTTCGCCTCGGCGCCCACCAGCGTATTCAAACGGCCTTGCTCAGCTTCGACGGGTGTCCGGGTCAACGG
>JALYOK010000464.1 GCA_030856925.1 Pseudomonadota bacterium | reverse complement strand
GTACCGGCCAAGCAATGGTCTATTCCTCGCGGTCGGTGGCGCTGGCCTATCTGGAATCGCTCGCACACGTTGGACGGGAAGCGCCGCGCAATCGATTTCTAATCCGCATCAGTGTGCCGGATCGCGTCTGGGAACGCGCGTTGTGGGCGAAAGAGAAAGAACTACCGCGCACCTGGCGCGCCGACCCGGTCGGCCAATCCAGCGCGCAATTTGGTGACAAGTGGCTGGGTGCTGGGAAATCCGCCTTGTTGTGTTTGCCGTCGGTGCTCGTACCGGAGGACACCAACGTGTTGATCAATCCCGCGCACAATGGCGCAACGTCCATAACGGTCAAAGTGCATCGGCAACTGTTGTACGATCCGCGCGTACTGCGCTTGTAAAACGGAACAAGTACTGTCGCAAAAAAATAAGGCTCGGCCAGAATTTTCCGTAGGTTGGGGTGAGTCTGCGAACCCCAACGATTCACTGTGGATTTCCGCTTGCGCGAGAATGATAGCAGCGCCAGAAGTGAGTGCCTTCCACCCGGATTGATGACCTCGCTCTTCCCAAAAGGGTACAATAAGCACTGAGTTTAGTACCAAGCAAGGTCTCGATCATGAACACCATACCTGCCCAGGAAATCAAGCAACGCGGCATCTCTGCCGTCGACGATCTACTCAAGGAGGGGGCCCGTACATGTTATCAAGAACAACCGGCCGCTCTATGTCGTCATGAGCCAAGAAGACTACGCTCGGCTCATCGAACGTCGCGGACTCTGGGAACTCCTCGATCGCCCGGCGCGCGCAATACGTAACAAGAAAGACATCGACGCACAATTGCGCGCCGAGCGCGATGCGTGGCGTGGCACGTCAAGTATTCTGGAATAGGATGATTGGGGATGCAAGAACCCATTTCTTTGCCAAAATCTCTTCAACGGCGACTGGAAGAAGTGTCGCGGACCGCACGAAGAACGCCAGGGGCAATCGTGCGCGAAGCAGTTTCCGACCGCATTGCTTATTTGGAATGGGAAGCAGCCGCGCTAGCGCGGGGGCAAGCAGACCTTGACGCCGGCCTAGCCGTAACCACAGCGGAACTGAGAGAGGCCCTGTCGTCGCAACGTAGCCAGCGTGCGAGGAAAACCGGCTAAGCGCCTTGAGTGGTCTGCCCGAGCGGCTCACGATCTATTGGCGATCGAAGCATACATCGCAGTTGACAATCCCGTCGCCGCCAGCCGGGTGGTGGAATACATCATCGAACGAGCAGAATTTCTTTGCGTACATCCTTTTCTAGGACGTGCTCCGGCGCCTAGTAAACCGAGACGGCTGGTTCTAAGCCGCTACCCATATAACGTTCATTATCGCATCACGTCCAAGAAGATTCGCGTCGTCAGAGTTTTGCATCAAGCGCTAAGGTTTCCGTGAGTTACCAGGCGCCCGAAGCGAATCCGAGGGCGGCTCCTTGAGGAAGGTCGGATTCGAGAAGTAAATGCGCCTCCTCTCAAAGCAAGCCAGGGCACGAGGCAAGCTGGATGTGGTGTCTGGCCGATCGAATCTGACATCCATACGCCGCGGAAGCTGGATTGTATTGGCAGCCGATGGTACGCTAATCCAATCTCAAAATGTTTACCCGTGATCCGCTCAACATGAAGGAAGACACTTGATCGATGCCGTGTACACGTCACTCAAGCTTGGTTTTGCCACAGTGGTGTTCGCCTTGACGCCGCTGCTGTCCGCCGCCGATTTTCCGCAAAGGAACATCCGGCTGATCGTGCCGTTCCCGGCGGGGGGAACGTCGGATCTGGTCGCGCGCATCGTTTCCGAACGGGCGGCGAGGAGTTTGGGGAAGCCGATCATCATCGACAACCGCGCCGGCGCCGGCGGCAATATCGGCATGGAAGCGGCGGCGAAGGCCGCGCCCGATGGTTACACGCTGGGTTATTGCAGCATCGGCACCTGCGCGATGAACGTCGGCGTCTATCGCGAAAAATTGCCTTATCACCCGGAACGCGACTTCGCCCCGGTGATGTTGATCGGCATGATCTCGAACATCCTCGTCGCCAACCCTAAATTGCCGGCGAAATCCATGGCTGAATTGGTGGCGTTGGCGAAGTCCAAACCCGGTGTGATCACGATCGCCTCCTCCGGTTACGGCTCATCACCCCATCTTTGCGCGGAGCTTCTCAAAGATTTCGCCGGCATCGATCTCACCCATGTGCCGTACAAAGGTTCGGCGCCCGTCATCTCCGATCTGCAGGGTGGGCAGATCGATTTGTTTTTCGATAACTCGCCATCCGTGTTGCCGCACATCAAATCCGGCGCGCTGCGCGCCCTCGCCGTAACTGGGAGCAAGCGCTTACCCGCGCTGCCCAACGTGCCGACGCTGCAGCAATCAGGTTACAGTGATTTCGTCGTCGCACCCTGGTTCGGTATCCTCGCCCCGGCTAAAACGCCGCCCACCGTGCTGGCGATCTTGAATAAAGCGTTTAACGAAGCGGCTAAGGATCCCGGCGTCGTGAAGAAGTTGCGCGACGTCGAAATGGAGGTCGTGGGCGGCCCGCCGGAACGGCTGCGAAGCTTGATCCACAGCGAAATCGAGAAGTGGAATCAAGTGACGCGTAAGCACAATATTCAACTGGAATAACCAAGAAAACCGAGCGATCTCAGAGCTGATCGAAGGGTAACGCACACACTTAGAAAGGGTGAACTATTGCAGCATTTGCAGTATCATAAGGTGATGAATACCCCCAAACATGATCGTAAGACCGCCCCAGCGGAACAGACGGAAAAATCACCTAGAATCGCTACCCGCTTGGTGCAAAAACCCATGGTGATCGGC
>JALYOK010000450.1 GCA_030856925.1 Pseudomonadota bacterium | reverse complement strand
CGGTGGTCTATTTAGATCCGGGGCATCGATGGTCTGCGACAAGTAATGAAAAAACGTCGCGAGATCGTGATCGCCACGGTCAAGCTGATACCAGGTGCCCTTGAGTTTGTTCGCATCGAGATAGCTGGCGGCAAGCGCCGTCTTACCGGCGCCGGGCGGGCCGCAGATCCACGTGACCGCGCGCGTCAGGTATTGATCCAGCAGCGCAAATAAGCGCCCCCGCGCCAGCACATTGTGCAGCTTTGGACGGCTAAGCTTCGCTAGGGTCGCCTTCTTCGCCACTCCTCCTCCAGAGTATTGGCCACCATTGTGCCGCAGAGTCGAGGAAAATGCCACACGGCGAAAGTGAGCCCCGCTTCCGGGCAGAGAAACCACAGCGGTTGATGCAAAATCATCGCGAGATAAATCAGGCCTCGGCTATGATCGCTCGGGGAAAGGGATATTGGCGTGATGGCAAGTGAAGTATGTCTGGCGACCAGTAGAGAGCAGCAAGCCAGAAGCCTTATCCAGCTTGCCTTCTGGCATGGGATGCCAGGAAAGCCGCACCCCTATTGCCTTACAGGCACGCAAAGTAACCGTTGTCTTTCATCATCGCTTGAGTGAATCCGCACTCCCGGGCTACATGAAATTACGCGTGTGCAAGCTCGCGAGCCGAGTCGCTTCACTTTGGCCGAAGCCCAGGCGGTTGAGCCGGACCTCGCGCCCTTGCGCCATGTCCAGCTTGAGCGCTTGCACTTTAGCGTAACCTGCGGCGATGGCCGGCGGCGTCCACTCGCCCGCCGCGAGCAGGATCAGCGCATCGAACACTTCTTCGTTCAAACCGGCCGTCTGCGACAGCGCATCGTGGCGCCCTTCGACCGCAATCGCGAGGCGGCCGCGCAGGTCGGCGTCGCGTTGCAATTGGTACTGTAGGTGCGCCATGCCGAACGCAACGTGCCGCGCTTCATCGCGCGCGGTGAGCTTGGCAATCTAGCGCGTGACCGGGTCGGGCGCGTGCAATTGCAGAAAATGCAGCAGGCTCACGAACGTACCCTCGCCCAGCACCGACAATAAGAATGACGCGACCGCGAATTCGGACTCGTCGAACAACGTCTTGAGCGAAGCCTGGCCACCCGCGGTCGAGAGCCCCAGTTGGTTGCGCTTGAGCAGCGCGCGCCGGGTGAATACCTCGATGTGGCGCGCCTCGTCCGCGATCTGAATCGCCAGCAGTTGCAGCACCTCGCGAAAATGCGGATGCACTTGACCCAAAAAGCGCGCCGGCACCAGCAGCGCCGCGTTCTCGTTCTCGATCAGGTAAGTCATCACCTGGACCACCGCGTCCTCGACTTCTTCCGGCAGAGCGAATTCAGTTGACCAGTCGATCGCCTCATCCGGATTCCACTGTGCGGCAAGTGCTTGTGCATAAAGATGACCCGCATCGTCGGCCCAGATAGCGTCCTTGCTCGCCAGCGCGAAGTGAAACACCGGCGCGCCCGCTTCGACCGTAGAGCCTCGCGCCGCGAGCCCCCAAGCGCCTTTGGGAAGCTGCGCGACGGCGTCAGGTTCGGTTGCGCGCGCCGCGCCCGCCCGTTCGGCATCGCGCCAACGTCCGGCTTGCGCAGAACCGCGTGTTATCCAGGCGGTTGACGCGCCTGCGTGGGAGAATTCCACTTGATGACCCTGCGCGCGACACCAACCGAGCAGATGCACATGCAGATCCTGCGCCGTACCCCTTACGCCAAGCCGCGCGCCCACCGCAATAGCGTGCAGCGCGCGCTTGATCAGCAGATGCGCGCCGCGATCGAGGCCGAGATCCTCAATATCGATAGTCGGCGACGGTGATATTACCGCTAGTGTCATAGAATCCTGTGGCGTCGACGGCGCCTTGCAACAATTGATAGCCGTTGGTGCGACCCGGCTTCCACGCTTTCAGTCCTTCGAGATCGAACAACGGCCGGACCTCCGGATCGGCATATGACATGCCAAGCAGCAGCGCCTTGAAGCGCTGGATCGCGCCCGCCGGCGCGTTCGGACTCACCGTGAAATTACAGTGATCGAAAGCGGGCGTCTGCGCGAGTACGCGAGTTTTCGCGGCCGGCAACGTCCCCTCATTGATAAACAGCAGGTGATTGCTGTCGATCATACAGGCGGCGTCCACCAGGCCGTCTATCAAGGCGCGCGCCGCGTCGCGCTCGCCGCCGATGTGATCGCCATGCTTACCGCCCAACACATCGAAGCGCCGCACCGTGAAATCCACCCCCGGCTTTAGGCCCTGCCCGCGCAGATAGTCGAGTGGAATGAGGGTCGCTTGAGGCGAATCGAGGGCGCCGACCGCGACTTTCTTGCCCTTGAGATCGGCGAGCGAATTAATGTTCGAATCACTGCGAACGACGATCACCGAAGTCAAATCGCAATCCGAGTCCCGCATCACAATTGCTTCGATCGGCACGCCGCGCGCACGCGCCAAACGCTCGGCGCGCACCCAGGCGAGCGGCGAATTCCACGCTACATGGATCGCGCCGGAGAACATCGCCTCGACTTGGCGCTCGTAGTTGGAGTACAGCACATAGTCGAACACCAGGCCCTGCTTCACAAAAAAATCCTTGAAGCCGTCCCATATCGTTACGACCTTAGGCGCGTAGGCCACCGCACCCATGATCAAGGTTGCATCACTTGCCATCATCGCGGCCCTAAAAAAGCGGCAAGCCGCAGACCGCCTTGCCGATGAAATCGTACAGCACGTCAGAGGTTGGCGCCATCACCGACGCCGCGCGCGCGTCGCGGAAATGCCGCTCGACTCCCACCTCCTTGCGAAACGCGGCGCCGCCGCACACACGCATCGCGACATCGGTGACTTCGAGCGCCGCCTCGCCGGCCGCCGCTTTGATTTCCAACACGCGCAACATCGCGTCCTCGCGGCCGGTCTCCAGCGCCGAGATGGTGTCGCCGAGCAGCGCTCGTACGCTGTCGGTGCGAATGTGCGCGCGCGCGATGTAGGCGCGTATGGTCGGCAAATCCGCGAGTGCTTGGCCGAGGTGCGCGAATTTAGCGCCGCCGACATGCGCGGCCGATTTTGTCACCGCGGCCTCCATGGCGCCGAGCGAGCAGCTCGCAATCAGCACTTGGAAGATAGGCAACACCACGCCCATCATCACATCGAAGCCGCCGCCGTCGGGTCCGAGGCGATCGGCTTCGCTCACCCGCACCTTAGCGCCGGTCACCGGCGACGACGCATTGCCGCGCAAGCCCATGCCATCGAATGGCGCGACCGTCGTAACGCCGTCGGCGCGGCTCGGCACCAACCAGATGGTGCTGGCGCCCTCGGCGCTCACCGGCTTGCTGGACCACACGTAGGAATCCGCCTCGCCGGCCGAAGTGATCCAACTTTTCTTGCTGTCGAGCACGAAATGTCCATTCGATTGCGCAGCGGTGCCGACCGGCGCCCAGAAGTGGCTGCGCGAGCCCGCTTCCGAGAACGCGAGCGTGGAAAGATGCTTGCCGGCGGCGATGTCCCGGCGCACCGCGTCTGGCCCGTGTTTTTCGATCACCGCGGTGGCGGCGTAATGCATGCAGACGACCATCGCGGTCGAGCCGCACGCTTCGGCGATTTTTTCCACCACGTAGCTCGCGGCGCGCGTACTCTCGCCCATCCCGCCAACGTCTTTGGCGCTGATCAGGGCGAGCAGCCCGGCCTTACCCAGCGCATCGATCGCTTCGCGCGGGAAGCGCGCCGCGCGATCGACTTCGGCAGCGGACGGCGCGATGATTTCATCGATGATTTTTTGCAGAGCTTGTTGGTACGGAGCG
Organism: Pseudomonadota bacterium; assembly: GCA_030856925.1. GTDB lineage: Bacteria > Pseudomonadota > Gammaproteobacteria > Burkholderiales > JALYOK01 > JALYOK01. Next base: position 1,257 of record JALYOK010000450.1, on the reverse strand, counting down.
GCGGCGCCCATGGAATCCTCTTCGGAAAGTCTTATTTTCTGATGCTAGCAGTGAATAAACATTCAAACAATTCCTTGATCGTTTGATTGGTTGATTGGCTGAATATTAATTGGGGCGAATAAGGATTTTGAGCACCCGATGTCACCAGGGTCAAGCTAAGGAAAGAACTTCCGTTACGTGGGTCCCGACCATTTTTGGCTAAATGTGCGCAAACTCCGTTTCTTGCGGTGGCACCAAACTCTAGCCAGGCAATCGCGGGCACTCCGCCAATCATCGAAGCCGCACTCCACATGCCTGGGACGCCCGTGGAAGTTGGCTTCCAGGTCAGTCACGCCGGGACACATCTCCGGAAAGAATTATCTTGACAGACTATTTTCTATTAACAATAATGCGAATCATTCTCATTTAAAGGCTTAAGGGATAGACAAAATGATCGATGAAACCGCGATGGAATTCTTTGGCGACAATCCGGAGCCGTGCTTGGCAGGTACCTTTTGTCTCATGAGCCTTTACCGAGACAATCCTTGCCCGATCATCGGCCACAAAATCATTCACAACCTGTACGTGTTGGGACACCAATCGGCGTTTACCGAACCTTTTCGGGCGATTCTAAGAGAGCTTCATGGCGACTGGTCGAAGTGTTTGGCCATGGACTCCGCGAAGAACAACGTAAGCCCGGACAAACTGACGACCCACTAGCCGATCGTGGATCCCGAAAACTACTTGAAGCGATAGTGCCGGTTGCCCTCACCATTGCGGCTATCGCGCTCATTTTCCTGCCGGGGGCGTGATCACATGGTGGGAAACATTTGGCGAATGGGGTTGCGCCGGACGTTTTATTTGATTTTTTAAATACGAATCATTATCATTCTTGAGTATTACTAACAATCCGCTCAATTCGCACTTCAGTCACTCCCACCCAAGTTTCGTTCTGCTGTTGCTCCGGTGGGGCGGCGACGCGACGAGCGACAAATTTACCTCGCGACGCTTACACATGGTTAATAGCCTTAGCTTTGTTTTAACAATCACATAGGAAAAGATAATGAAAATGACTCGTCTCGCGACGGCAATCGCCCTCGCGTTCATCGCCCAAGGGGTAATGGCCGCGGATGCGTCCATAGAGCAGAAATTGGAAATTCTGCAGAAGGAGCTGGACGAACTGCGTACCGAAATGGCGAAGTTAAAATCGCAACAGGCTGCGCCACAAGCGGACGGCGGCGCCGAAACTACGACCGCATCCGCGCCGCCGTCCGCAAT
>JALYOK010000433.1 GCA_030856925.1 Pseudomonadota bacterium | reverse complement strand
GTCCCGGGAGCGATTGACTTTCTCCGCCGATAGCCATCCGCCCTCCATTTGACGCATCTCACGCCGGATCACTTCGTCACGGGTTTTGACATTGCCGGTGATATTGATCCGCCGAACATAAACCCGGCGGCCCGGATCGATCTGGAAAGTGAAAGCGACGGTTTTCTGCTCCTTGTCCACTTCCGGCGCCGCATTGACGTTGGAAAATGAGTAACCATCGTTCGCCAACGCATCACCGATGCGCTTGGTGGATGCGGTAAGTTCTTCGCGCGAGAAAAACTCCCCGGGTTGCACCGATATCATCTTGCGAATCTCAGGCTCCGGCAAGGTTAAATTCCCCGCCACCTTGACATCGGAAACTTTGTATTTCGGGCCTTCAACAATGTTGACCGTAATATAGATATTTTGCTTGTCCGGCGAGATCTGAACTTGGGTGGAATCAATGTTGAACTCGAGATACCCTTGATTGAAGTAGAACGAGCGCAAGTTCTCAAAGTCTCCTGACAATTTTTGCTTGGAATACTGGTCATTCTTCGAGAACCAGGTGAAGAATCCCGGCGTGGTGAGTGTAAATAAATCCAGCAGCTTCTTTTCCTTGTAAGCTTGGTTACCGATGACGTTGATGCCGCGGATGCGAGCGACCTCGCCCTCGTCGATATTGAGGGCAATGGCGACACGATTGCGTTCCAACGGAGTCACCGTAGCATTGACTTCGGCGGCATATCTGCCGCGGCTCAAGTACTGCCGCTTCAACTCCTTTTCCGCCTTATCCAATAGGGATTTATCATAAATGCGCGATTCGGCGAGACCGATTTGCTTCAGCGATTCTTTTAGTTCGTCAGCCTTGAACTCCTTTGAACCGTTGATAGTTATCGCGCCGATCGCGGGACGCTCTTGCACCGTTACGATTAAAAGATCGCCGTCGCGCTCGAGCCGCACATCGGAAAAAAAACCGGTCGCGTATAACGCTTTGATGGCGACGGCAGCTCTCTCGTTATCCAATTCATCCCCGACACGAACGGGGAGGTAGCTAAACACCGTACCCGCTTCAATGCGCTGAATTCCTTCAACCCTGATATCTTTGACCAAAAATGGCTCTATGGCCTGGGCGCCTATGCCGAAAAAGCAGCATAGGGCGCAAACCAGCACGCGAAAATTCATAGATTGCTTAACCCGTGATGAGGCGGTTGATATCGTTATAAAAGGCGATGGCCATCAGCCCTATCAACAGAACCAGGCCCATTTGTTGCCCGGCCTCCATGATTTTTTCCGAGACCGGGCTGCCTTTGATTATCTCGGCGATATAATACATTAAATGCCCGCCATCCAATAACGGGATCGGCAACAGATTGAGGACGCCGAGGCTAATGCTAATCACGGCAATGAAACTAATGAATTGAATGATTCCCATCTGCGCGGTCTGGCCGGCGTAGTTGGCGATGGTGACCGGCCCGCTCAGATTTTTCACCGATAGTTCGCCGATCAACATGCGCCCCAGTGAATTGAGACTAAGCCAACTCATATCCCATGTTTTCGCCAACGCTTTCGACAGCGCAAGCAATGGCCCATAGCTCGCCTTCGTGCGCAGGGCAGGCGCTTCGACCTCCCCTACCTTGGCGCCGATAACTCCCTTCACTTTCCCTTGATTCGGCGCGGCCTCAGGCGTGGCGATAAGTTGGACCACAACGCCATGCCGCTTGACTTCGATTTCCAAAGGCTTGCCGGCGCTCGCTTGAATTGTCTCCAAAAACTCGTGCACGCCTTTCGACAGCCGCTTTCGATTGAGGGACAATACTTCGTCCCGAGCTTGTAACCCCGCCCGTAAGGCCGGACTGTCCCCCATCACTTCGACGATCTCGACACTCGGACGGCTACGGCTAAACCCGAGCTTGCCGATAAAGTCGCTTTCCAAATCCTGCTCGGTCAGTTCGGCCGGATCAAGCAGACGCTCGCGCGGTTGTCCCGCCGCGTCCTCTGTCTTCACCTGAATCGGAGTTTTGCTCGCCAGCCGCGTGGTAATCTCCCAGCCGACTTCATGCCACGTTAATACCGGATCATCGTCGACAGCGACAATTTTCTCGCCGGCTGCGAAGCCGGCGCGTTCCGCCGCACTGCCCTTTGCAATCTCACCCAATATCGGCTTGCTGCCCGGCACCCCGACAATAAATAAGAACCAAAACAATAGAATTGCCAGCAACAAATTGGCAAGCGGCCCCGCCACGACAATGGCAATCCTTTTCCATACCGATTGCCGGTTGAATGCGCGGTGTAATTCTTTGGGGGCAACCGGGGCCTCACGCTCATCCAGCATTTTGACATAACCACCCAGCGGGAAGGCGCCCAACGCCCACTCGGTCTGATCGGCGCCATATCGTCTGCTTACTATCGGCTTGCCGAAGCCGACCGAAAATCGCAGCACTTTTACCCCGCATAGTTTGGCAACCCAGTAGTGCCCGAATTCGTGAATCACCACTACGATGCCTAACAAGAGCGCAAACGAGAATAGATACCATAACCAATTCATGTGGTCACTCCCAATTGAATCTTACCGACTCGGTTAGCTCGGGACCGCACCCAATCCCGCGCAGCGATTCGCGCCTCGCAATCAGCGCTCAAAACGTCGGCCAGGCGCTGTACCGGCCTCGGGCTGATTTCGCCGAGAGCGAAATCGATAACATCATAAATAGCGGAAAACGGCAGTTCTTCGTTGAGAAACGATTCCACCGCAACCTCGTTCGCCGCATTGAGAACGGCCGTTGCGGTGCCACCGAACTCTATGGCTCGGTAGGCAAGTTCTACGCAGGGAAATCGCGCTCTATCTAACGATTCGAAATGCAAGGCGCCTATTTTAGCGAGATCGAGTTCGGCCACGCCGGCTTCGATGCGATCGGGATAACCCAGACCGAAAGCGATCGGTGTGCGCATATCGGGATTCGACATTTGCGCCAACACCGACCCATCGCGATAGCCGACCATGGAATGCACGATACTTTCGGGATGAATAAGGATCTCGACTTGTTCGGGTTTCGCGTCAAACAGCCAGCAGGCTTCTATTACTTCGAGGCCCTTATTCATCATGGTGGCCGAATCGACCGATATTTTTTTACCCATCACCCAGTTAGGATGCTTCACTGCTTGGGCTGGAGTCACATGTTTAAGATCCATGGGATCCATGGCGCGAAATGGGCCCCCGGAGGCCGTGAGCACAATGCGGGTCACACCGCCGCGGGCCAAACCAAGTTGACGATCCGAGGGCATAGCCTGAAAGATCGCGTTGTGCTCGCTATCGATCGGCAACAACTCCGCTCCGCATTCCCGAACCGCATCCATCAGTAAGTTTCCGGACATGACCAGTGCTTCTTTATTCGCTAAAAGCACCCGCTTTCCACTACGCGCTGCGGCTAAGGTCGGCTTCAATCCGGCGGCGCCGACGATTGCCGCCATGACGATATCGGTAAGCGGACTGGATGCCACCTGCTCCAGCGCCGCTTCGCCGCACAGCAATTCGCTGTCAAGACCATTGGCCTGTAACAGTCGACGACAGGATTCGAAATGGGTTTCATCGTTGAGTACGATATAGGTGGGTTTGAACCGTTCGCTTTGCTCGACCAGACGCAAATAGTTGCCATTGGCCGATAACGCAAATACTTGAAATTTGTCGCTGTGTTGCGCCAAAACGTCCAACGTATTGACGCCTATGGTGCCGGTAGAACCCAGCACCGTCACGCGCTTCACAGTATGCCCCAATTCGATCGACAACACATTATCGCTAGAGCCACAACGGGCATGGTGGAGGTCAAGGAGTCGATGCGATCGAGTATACCACCGTGCCCCGGAAACAAGTTTCCGCTATCCTTCTTGCCATGTTGTCGCTTGAGCCACGATTCGAACAGATCGCCCACGATGCTTAATATGGCGATTAAAGCAAATCCCCCTATCATCAGCGGGAAACCGCTCAGAGACATTGTCCCGTAATGTTGTCCCAACGACATAAAAATGATTGCGTAAAGCGCCGACACAGCTAGTGCGCCCAGCGCTCCTTCAACCGTCTTGCCGGGGCTGATTTCGGACGCCAGTTTGCGTTTGCCAAACGCGCGGCCGCTAAAATAGGCCGCGGTATCGGCGAGCCAGATGATGCCCATGGCAAAAAACACGAATAGCGGCCCAAACTCCTTAAGTTTCACCAATGCCGCCCAAAGCGGAATCAGCGCTAACCAACCCAGCATCAGGGGCGCGACGAAACCGGTTATCCGAATCCGCTTGCTCAGCAGCACGGGCGCAACGGTGATCCAAAATACAGCGGCGATGATGCATAAAGCGCGCGTCACCGCATCGCTAGGTCGTAAAGCGGTACCGTCGCGGCATAGCAACCACGCCACGACGACTGCCGCCAGCGCGTAGCTTATTGCCACAGGCTGCCGGCAATTGAATAGCCCTGCCCATTCGTACGCGGCGACAGCCATCAGCAATAGGATCAGTGCTGACCAATAGCTCAAGGAAAAATAGAATAGCGCCAAAAGAAACGCCGGAAAGACGGCGGCCACGGTAAGTAGGCGGGTGCGTAACATTGACTAATTACTCGTCCTTGCCGTTGGAAATATTTGGGATCACGGACACATCGAGGAAAGGATGAAGCGAACCCTCAGACGTTGCTCGCCTTAACCATTTTCGTCGTCTGAAGTTGTTCGCTGGTGCGACCGAACCGCCGTTCGCGAGATTGATAGGACTCGATTGCCAAGTCCAGAGACTTCCCCTTGAAATCCGGCCAAAGCGTGTTGGTGAAATACAGCTCGGTGTAGGCAAGCTGCCAGAGAAGGAAATTACTGATGCGCTGCTCGCCGCCGGTGCGAATAAATAGATCCGGCTCCGGTGCGTAGTGCATCGACAGATAAGGCGAGAGGTCCGTCTCCTCAAACCCCGACGCCAACGCCGGACGATCGCGCAACATCCGTTGCACTGCCTGCATCAAGTCCCAACGACCGCCGTAGTTCGCGGCCACCGTCAAGGTCAAGCGCGTATTATCCTGCGTAAGGGCCTCCGAATTGCGAATCAACTCCACGATCTTGCCTTCAAAGCGCGACAAATCGCCGACCACCCTGAAGCGGATATTGTTCTCGTGCAGCCGGGAGATTTCCTGCTCGAGTGCACTCAAAAACAACTGCATCAGGACGCTGACCTCATCAGACGGCCGTCGCCAATTCTCGCTGCTGAATGCAAATAGCGTAAGGTACTCGACGCCGCGTTGGACGCAGCGGCGTATCGCTTCGCGCACCGCATCGGCGCCTTTACGGTGACCGGCGACGCGGGGTAAATAGCGCTGCTTCGCCCAGCGGCCGTTGCCGTCCATGATAATGGCGACGTGGCGCGGAATGGTGGGAGCTTCGGGGATTTCTTGTGTCGGGCTAGAAAAAATGGGCACTGTGCGCGCTCTGGTTGAACCGAGTAACCGATAATCGGTTAGACCGTCATCATCTCCGCTTCTTTCGCGTGACTTAACTTGTCGATTTCCGCGACAAACCTGTCGGTTAGTTTTTGGATGTCGTCCTGGGCGCGGCGCTCGTCGTCTTCGGAAATAGTCTTGGCTTTCATGCCATCCTTGAATTGGCCGATCGCGTCACGCCGCACATTGCGCACAGCTACACGCGCGTCCTCCGCTTCATGCTTTACGACTTTGGTCAGCTCGCGGCGGCGTTCTTCGGTCAGAGCCGGCATCGGCACTCGAATCACATCGCCCTGGGCGGCGGGATTGAGCCCGAGGTCCGAATCTCGAATGGCTTTTTCGACCGTGGCAAGCAGTTTCTTTTCCCACGGCTGAACACCGATCGTATGGGAGTCAATCAATGTTAAATTGGCCACTTGATTGATCGGCATCGAAGCGCCGTAATAATCGATCTTGATGTGTTCGAGCAAACCGGTATGCGCGCGGCCGGTGCGGATCTTGCCCAACGAGCCCTTAAAATTCTCGACGGTCTTTTGCATCTTTTGTTCGGTCGTTTTTTTGATATCGGCAATCATGAATTCACCTCACCAAATCTATGTTCACCAAAACTATGTGGTAACCAACGTACCCTCATCTTCACCCATTACCACTCGTTTCAATGCGCCGGCTTCGAATATATTGAATACACAAATCGGTAGATTTTGGTCGCGGCATAAGGTCAGCGCGGTCGCATCCATCACTTTCAAGTTGCGGTTGATAGCTTCGTCAAAGGAAATATGCTTAAAGCGCGTCGCGGTCTTGTCAAGCTTTGGATCAGCGGTATAAATACCATCGACCTTAGTAGCCTTGAGCACTATTTCCGCTTCCATTTCACGGCCCCGCAGCGCTGCGGCAGTATCGGTGGTGAAAAAAGGGTTGCCGGTGCCGGCGCCGAAGATCACCACTTTTCCTTCCTCCAGATAACGCATCGCCTTGCCGCGGATATACGGCTCGACCACCGGTTCGATGTTGATCGCCGATTGCACTCGGGCGGCCAATCCCGCATTACGCATCGCATCCTGCAACGCAATCGCATTGATCACGGTCGCAAGCATGCCCATATAATCCGCCATGGCGCGATCCATGCCGGCGGCACTGGACGACACCCCGCGAAATATGTTGCCGCCGCCGATCACGACGGCAACCTGCACGCCTAGTTCGATGACCGACTTGATCTCCGCAACGATGGCGCCTATGGTTGCCTGATTGATGCCATAGTTGTCCCCCCCCATCAGGGCTTCGCCCGATAGTTTTAGGAGGATGCGTTTATATTTTAGTTCCGCCATCGTGTACTTGTATTATGCAGGCGTTGGCTCGTCGCCCTTAATGGCAGCCGCCACTTCCGCGGCAAAGTCCGTTTGCTTTTTCTCGATGCCCTCGCCGACGAGGTAAAGAACAAACCGTACAACGGACGCCGCTTTGGATTTAAGTAATTGTTCGATGGTCTGCTTATCGTCTTTAACGAACGGCTGGCCGAGCAGGGTAACTTCCTTCAAATATTTTGCCACACCGCCTTCGACCATCTTGGCGACAATATCAGCAGATTTGCCGGATTCCGCGGCCTTTGCGTTGGCGATAACGCGCTCTTTCTGGATAAGTTCCGGCGATATTTCTTCTCTCGCTAACGCTAAGGGTTTACTGGCAGCGATGTGCATCGATAAATCCTTCGCCAAGGCGTCATCCCCGCCAATGACATCCACCAACACACCAATCTTCGCGCCAGGATGAATATAGCTGGCAAGCTTTCCCTTGGCGTGGAAGCGGGCAAAGCGGCGAATCGAGACGTTCTCGCCAATCTTGCCGACCAGCGCTGTGCGCGCCGCTTCAACCGTTGCGTCATTTAAGCTCAAGCCCGCCAAGGTCGCGACATCGACTGGATTCTGCTTCGCCACCAACTCGGCCAAGTTCATCGCGAATTCCAAGAAATCTTCATTCTTCGCAACGAAATCCGTCTCGCAATTGACTTCGACAATTGCGCCGAGTTTTTTGTCGCGGTCGATGTGCGCTGCAACTACGCCCTCGGCGGCGATTCGTCCCGCGGCTTTACTCGCTTTGCTGCCCAACTTCACGCGCAGAATTTCTTCCGCCTTGCCCATGTCGCCATTGGCTTCGGACAAGGCTTTCTTACATTCCATCATCGGCGCGTCGGTTTTTTCGCGCAGTTCTTTGACCATTCCAGCGGTAATTTCCGCCATCTGCTTACCCCTAAAGATTTATTCGCACCATTACTTCGCGGCTTCTTCGACCTCGACGAATTCCTCGTCGGTCGGGACGACCATTTCCTTTATCACCTGGCTCCGGCCTTCGAGAATCGCGTCGGCGGCGCCACGGGCATACAAGCGAATCGCGCGGGTGGAGTCGTCGTTGCCGGGAATGATGTAGTCCACGTGGTCCGGTGAATTATTGGTATCGACCACGCCGACGATGGGAATGCCCAAGGTACGCGCTTCGGTCAGCGCGATCTTTTGGTAGCCGGTGTCGATTACGAAGAGCGCGTCGGGCAAGGTCACCATATCCTTTATACCGCCAAGGCTGCGCGTCAGCTTCGCGAGTTCGCGCTCAAAACTCAGCGCTTCGCGCTTAGAGATTTTTTCGAGCGAGCCGTCTTCTTTCATCTGCTCGATTTCTTTCAAGCGCTTGACTGACCCCTTCACCGTTTTGAAGTTAGTCAGCATGCCGCCGAGCCAGCGATAATCGACGTAGGGCGATTGGCAACGCGACGCTTCTTCGCGCACGATCTCGCGCGCCTGGCGCTTGGTGCCGACGAATAGAATCCTGCCCTTGTTCGCCGATAGTTGGCGGATATATTTCATCGCCTCTTCGTATAGCGGCAGGGATTTTTCCAGGTTAACGATATGAATTTTGTTGCGATGGCCGAAAATATAGGGAGCCATCTTGGGATTCCAGAAGCGGGTTTGGTGACCAAAATGCACCCCAGCCTCCAGCATTTGACGCATGGTAACTGACATTCAATTCTCCAATTAAGGGTTAGTCCGCCGCCCGCCGCTGCAAGCTCACCAACGCTGGTTATTTAACCGAGATCCGGAGAGCACCCTTATTAAGACGGGCGTGAGTATTACCCACGCTCGGCACACTGCCTCGCGTCGGGTTAACTTGGAATTATACTAAAAATCCGATACTTGCTTCAAGTCTCGATTTGGGCGGGAGCGGGCGGAACGATTGAAGGAGCAATTGTTGATGAATGGTAAGCCGCGATTGTCGAAGATCGGCTGTGCTAATTTGCGCAAGGCGCTGTATATGCCCGCGTCTACCGCGTCGCGGCCTCTACTGATCCGGCTCATGCTCCCCCGCAAACTGCGACCACGCTTCCCAATCGGGATCGCTTTCCAACCGAAACGAAATCTGGTGATGGTCGATATCCGCCACCAGCCGTTCGGCGATTGCTTGGGCCTCGTCGGTGTCGCCGACGTACAACAGAAATTCTCTCGTGTTGTTGGTGGTGATAATGGTCGCGAACACGCCGACCTTTGTCTCGACGAGCCGGCTCTCGATCGCTTCTTCGATCTTTTCAAACCCTTCGCGGTCAAGCCGTTCGGGGAACGGTCGGTCGTTGTGAACGTTGAATGGCACGATGAATTTCAGGCTGCGGCCGAACTCTTGCTTGGTCGCGAGTGCGGGGAGCGCGGCGTTACTGCGCACCGCCGCGACTCTACCGTCTATTTCGTGCTTGGTGACGACCCATTCTTCCGCCGCCGAATAAAATCCTTGCGCCGCATTCGCCGAAACACAGGCAGTCACCATCGCGACCGTCACACTAAAACGCCACATTGCTCCCACCCTTCAGCTTCAGCATCGCGCGCGCTTCATCGGGTGAGGCAACTTCCAGAGCCAGGGCTTCGATAATTGTCCGCGCCCGCTTTACTTGGACGGCGTTGGTTTCCGCGAGCTTGCCGGGCCCATCCCACAGGGAATCTTCCAGGCCGACGCGGACATTGCCGCCCATGGCCGCCGACATGGTTGCGACGGGAATCTGGTTGCGTCCCGCGCCAAGCACGGACCAAACATAGTCGTTGCCAAACAGCCGATCCGCTGTTCGCTTCATGTGCAGGATATCTTCGGGATGGCCGCCGATGCCACCCATGATTCCGAATACCGACTGCACGAAGAACGGGGCTTTGACGAGGCCGCGATCGACGAAGTGGGCGAGGTTATATAAATGCGACAAGTCGTAGCATTCCAGCTCGAAGCGCGTGTTGTTATCGCTGCATGAAGTTAAGATGTATTCGATGTCCTTGTAGGTATTCTTGAACACGCGATCGCGGCTGCCTTCCAGATAATCCACTTCCCATTGATGCTGAAAATTTTTGTAACGATCGATCATCGGATAGAGACCGAAATTCATCGAACCCATGTTAAGGGACGCGACTTCCGGCTTGAGTTGCAGCGCGGGTTGCAAGCGTTCCTGCGTACTCATGGTCGCCGCGCCGCCGGTGGTGAGATTGATCACCACGTTCGATTTCGCCTTGATAGTCGGCAAGAATTCACGGAACAAATTCGGATCCTGGGTCGGGCTGCCGTCCTTCACGTTGCGCGCGTGCAAGTGCACGATCGCCGCACCCGCCTCTGCCGCACCGATCGCGGCATCGGCAATTTCCTTAGGCGTGATCGGCAAATATTTCGACATGGTCGGTGTGTGGATCGAACCGGTTACTGCACAGGTGATGATCACTTTACGTGTGGTAGCCATTTTCTCTCTCCTATTGATGTTTAGATACGCTTGGTAGGGTGGCGTGACGAATCCACCTATACGTAACCCGGTGGATCCGGCGCGTTGCACCCTGATCCGCCCTACTTCCTATCTATTTGTTACGATCCATGCCAAAACGCGCGTGGCTATTGCCTGGCGCCGACGCCGACGCCACGAGCCAAGCAGGACCCACCTCGTCAGGCCGCTTGATCTTTCTTTTCCATCGCACGCTTGTGCGCCATCAACCCCATTAAGCGCCGGTCGCGCCACTGCGAGCGCGCGCTGATGTCGCTCACTTGCATGCTTTGACGGCGCTCGTTCTCGATTTGCGCGATGAGTTTGTCGCTCCATGGCCGCGGATTTGATTGTTCCGAGCTATCCATTTCGTGGATCATGGGGCCGAAGCGGCGCGAATAATCGGCGATGCCACCGGGCGCATTAAGATCGCCGACTTCAAATGGTCCCATGAACGACCAACGCAGGCCCAAGCCATCTTTCAAGGTCTTGTCCAGATCCTCTACACCGATGTAGCCGTCGTCAACCAGGCGATAAGCTTCGCACATCAAGCTCCACTGCAGGCGATTGAGAATAAAACCCTGCGCTTCCTTTTTCATCATGATCGGTTTTTGCCCAACGGCCTGCATG